>JBNKQE010000166.1:0-10219 GCA_050295715.1 Leptospirales bacterium | reverse complement strand
ATCTTCATATAAAGACTGCAGATCCTCTTCATGCTCAACTTCATCGCTTATGATTTGCGAAACCATCTCGTAGGTAACTATGTCTTTGTTACGGGTTGATTCCAGAATATTTGAATAAGTCTCTATCGCACAACGCTCTCCATTTATCGCCTGCTCAAGAATCGCAAAAACATTTGGATCATCAGGAGATTCATATTTACAATTAGCTACCTTTTCCCAGTCTGAAGGCCTTGTAACCGGTGTACCTCCAAGCTGGATAATTCTTGCGGCAACCATTTCTGCATGACGTAACTCATCTGCAGCATGCTGTATTAACTCTGCAATCGCTGCATCTTTCATTATTCCTTTGACTACTTTTGCTTCAATAAAATATTGATAATACGCCAGCCACTCATCAGCGTATGCACTGTTCAATAGTTTCAGAACCTCATCTACTTCAATGCCCTTTACAATAGATATGCCTTTTCTGCCCATGCCAACCTCTTTTGCTTCTAATGGAAGCTATGACAAAATGATAATCAAAGAGACGAAATATTTATAATCATTCCAAACGCCAAAATCGATACGTTCCGGTTATTCAGGGAGAACTTTCAATATCTCTTGCTTCCAATATATGGTCATCGTTCAGAAAATTTTTACACAGATTCAATAATTTTTGAACCGGACCGGTTCCCGATGCATCTACTTTGCGATTTGAAGCAAATAGAAGGAGAGAGACAATGAAAACTCTACATTCAGCAACAACAGCAATAGCGGTAGTTCTACTCATTCTAATGACCGGTTGTACGGTTCCAGCAAGCGTTGAAGAACCGGTTAAGGAAGTAGATAGTGAAGCTGTTATAATCCACGATGAACCGGTCAGTTCAGCCGAAAAACCGGCCCCCATGCCGGCCGAAAAAAAAATGATGAGAACAAAAAGTACAAGATCCATTACGGGCATTGCAATGGGAGCATATATGCCTCATGACGGGCTTCCTTCAAGCGGCATGTATCGGGATGATTTCAACACAGAGTCTTATTCAAAAATAGACGAGGGCGGTTTTAAGAGTGTATCGGCAAAGCCTCTTTCAACGTTTTCCATTGATGTAGATACGGCATCCTACAGCAATATGCGAAGATTTATTAATTCAGGGATGACCCCGCCGAAAGACTCTATCCGAATTGAGGAGATGATCAACTATTTCTCTTACGATTATCCCGGTAACAATTCCGGAGAACCATTTTCCATTTATACGGAACTTTCAAAGGCCCCATGGAATGAAAAACATAAACTTCTCCATATCGGTCTTAAAGGAAGGGAGATCAATTGGAAGAATACTCCTCCACGAAACCTGGTCTTTCTGCTGGACGTATCCGGTTCCATGGAATCACCGGATAAACTTCCTCTTCTGAAAAAGGGAATGAAGATGCTTACAGAGCAGCTAAGAGAACAGGACAGCGTCTCCATAGTGGTTTACGCGGGAGCAAGCGGTGTGGTCCTTCCCCCCACCAATGGAAGTAATAAACAGAAAATTCTCAGCGCAATTGAAAGTCAATCAGCAGGAGGATCTACAAACGGTGCAGAGGGTATTGTTCTTGCGTATGATCTTGCGAAAAAACATTTCAAAAAAGATGGGATCAACCGGGTAATACTTGCAACCGACGGGGATTTCAATGTTGGAGTGACTTCGCATGGTGATTTAATGAGGCTCATTGAAGAAAAAAGAAATGACGGGATTTTTCTGACCGTCCTTGGATTCGGAACAGGCAACCTGAAGGACTCCACAATGGAGGCCCTGGCAGACCGGGGAAATGGAAACTATGGATATATTGATTCGGTTCACGAGGCGAAAAAGGTTCTTGTTAAAGAGGCGGGAAGCACGCTTGTTACAATTGCCAAAGACGTTAAAATCCAGATCGAATTCAACCCGGCTCATGTAAGCGCTTACAGGCTTGTTGGTTACGAAAACAGACGCCTGGCCGACGAAGATTTCAATGACGACAAGAAAGATGCAGGTGAAATCGGCGCAGGCCATACGGTTACCGCACTGTATGAAATCATACCTGCCGGCGAAAAAGTTCCATCAGGAGTGGACCCATTAAAGTACCAGACAGTGCGAAATGTATCCAGCGATGCAAAGAGTGATGAACTCCTTACACTAAAGATTCGCCACAAAGATCCACGAGGCGATAAAAGTAAATTGATCTCGACCATTGTATCAACAAAATCAAAAGAGCTAAAGGATACATCGGACAACTTCAGATTCTCAGCATCCGTTGCCGCTTTCGGAATGACTCTTCGTGATTCAGAATTCAAGGGAAAAGCTAATTATGAAATGGTTCGTAATCTTGCAAAAGGAGCTCTCGGAGATGATCCTGAGGGATATAGAAGTGAATTTGTCTCGCTTGTATCCCGGGCGAAAGATCTGGTCCGCGAAAATTAAAAAAAGCCGGGCGAAAGCCCGGCCAGTCTATGATTGCGTAATATTCGTTTTTATCTATAAAGATAAATGAGCTTCTCAGGTATCCCACGCGGAAATTTGACGGGTGTGGTATTTTCTCAACAGATTGCACCGAGTAACGCTGATTATTGGTGAGGAGGGGATTTGCTGACAGGCGTCCCGGTGGACTTTTGCGTAAGGATTGATATTATTTGGGATGTGCAGGATAGAGGTCAGATTAAAGAAATTAGAAAAATATCTTTAAAGCGTAATAATATATCTCACTAATCCAAGATCTTCAGATCGCCAACTTTTAATACAGAATAGAATCCATCCCGTTTCAGGTATTCTTACAACTCCATTATCCCTATCAACAACGTAAAATAATTATCCTTTTTTCTCATATCTAGCATCTGAAGCTGAGTATAATCAATTTGATATTGATTGTCTCATTTATGCTTTGTCTTATATGCCTGATCGGGATGATTCCTGACTACAGGATGCTTCAACTCAAGAATTCCTTCTCCAACCATTGAAGTAAGATATTGTTCCTGCAATGAAGCAGACTCACGTTGAAGAAGTTCGCTTAACTCTTTTATTGTAATCCACCTGTAACTGCAAAGAGTAATTATCAACTCTCGCATCTTTTCTGCAGCCAATTTTCCGGGCATTTTTTCATACCCCATAGATTCCAGTTTTTCGACTAAAACATCATTCAAATCCGGGAAGCTCTTGCCCAAATCCGGGAAGCTCTTGCTCAAATCCGGGATGACCTTACCAATATCCGGGATGACCTTACCAATATCAGGGATACCCTTGCCTATATCAGGGATACTCTTGCCTATATCAGGGATGTATTTGTTTAAATCCAGGATGTTTTTGCCAATAGTAGGATAGCTTTGATCCAACCTCGCAAATATTCTCTCCATTTCTGATAATAGAGAGTTAAAACGTGCTCTTACTTCTTCACCGCTTATATAATAAACGGCATCCCTTGTAGAACCCTTTTTCTCTAGCATTTCCTCCTTCACAAGAAATGACAGAGCTGAGCTAATATCTTTAGGATGTTCTGTACATAAATCTCTGATTCTGGAATGTGATACAATACCTTCAGAATGTGCAGTAACCAGTATTATCCTCTGCAACTCTGTTAGTTTACTAAATTCATCTCCGAATTTTGTTTGTAATGCTTCTATGCTTTCCTCAGGTAAAAGGCTGCTTGTACGCAATATAAGAGATGTCTGCTCGTATTCCTGATCTTCCGAAAGAATTGGTTTTCGCCAGTGCTGACTCTCCCAGGAACGCAATATACCTGGTATTCCGGACCCGGCATGTTCTCCAAGACCAATATAGCGAAACATATCCTGTATTCGATGATTGCGGCAATCACTGACCCCGCCGCTTTTAGCCTGCTCTATTGATACTCGCATCAAACCGGGATTTCGGAATGCAAACAAATCCGGCCTTTTTACAATAAGTATTGAAATCCTGCCTGTATAGTCGGCATGGATCAACGTGTTCGTTAAAGCTTCTCTTAACGCCCGGTGAACCGGAGTGTCTTCAATACGTGTCTCCGCATGCAATTCAAAGGGAACTTTTAAGTCTGCAGTAAGCTTTCGAATCGTTTTCTGGTAAAATTCATACAAATTACCGGACCAGGTTCCATCCGGAATGACTCGATCTATCCATCTGGTTTCTGAACTGGTCTCCGGTCTCTCCTGGTAATCTACCATATAATATGGAAATGCTTCTTTAGAATGAATAGAAAAATGAAAGGACTTTATTCTCATACCAGTGGTCCTTCCATTCCACCGGAAAAATATTTTCGCGCTACGATTCTTCAGTTTCTTTATTCTATCAGAAGCGAAAGTCAGCTCATGGAGCAGTTAAATTATAATCACCTTTTCGCCGGTTTGTTGGACTGAATCCCAATGATCCTGTTTGGCACCATTCCGTGTTTTCAGAAAACAGAGAGCGGTTCTTTAAAGGAGATTTATCCCAAAGATTTTTCCGGGAGATAGTGTCTCTTGCGAGGAATTATGATCTTTTAAGCGATGAACATTTTACTGTGGATGGAACACTGATAGAATCCCTGGCCAGTTTGAAAAGCTTTCAACCGAGAAATTTCCTTGATTATTGAATAAAAACCTTTACATTCCAGAATAACAGCTATCAATTATACTGAATGGTATACGTTAATTATATCGCACGCACTTTAATCATCTTTTACTCCCTTTTCCTGATCGGTTGTACGGAACAGAACAGGGAGCCAGACCGGAAAAAAGCGTTCACTTTTCCAGGATTTGATGGAGAATACGTTTTTTACAGAGATACACGCCGGCTTATGGGAGAAAAATCGGGGCTACGCTATACAGGCCTGATGAAACTTAGCGAAAATATTGCTCTCTGCCGCACATGGGAAGTTGGACAAAAAGGTGACGATGTACTTGTCATAGAGCTCCACCCCGAAGATTTCTTGATAGTTCCTACACATGTATTTCGGGGCAAAGCAAGTGCAGAGGCGATAGGCTATTGTGTTACCGAATTCGAAAACGTCCTTTCCTCAAGACTGAACTTACCAGTAGATATTTTTCCCGAAACCCGCCATGTTCCTTCACCCGTTTCCGATGAAGGGCAGAAATTTCGGTTCGATTTCTGGATCCCAGTTTTTCAATTCTATGGATATTCATATCCTGATCGAAAAGCAGGACTGGAGGTGATCGCCGTAGGCAAAGAATTGGATCCTCGTAACGGCGATTTTCTGAAATTTACGGCTCGCAAGGAAAAGAGAAGTGCAACGAGCCATACGGTTCATATATCAGGAAAGGGGAATCGCATCCGTCTGAGATCCCTTTCCGTCGTCATTGACGATAACTGGAAGAAACAAGAAGAAGATTGCATAAAAGAAACCACCGCCTGTTTTACTCTAAACGATTCCACAAATTACCCATTCGCTTCACTGTCCCTTGGATACTTTAATTTTTTCAAACAGGCTCCGGATACCGTTTCCATGGTTCGTTTTGTGATTCTGCAACGAGCCTTTTTACCCGAGACAGTTGAAGTGAGCATGAAAGGAGATACGGTGGATTGGCAGGGAGATTTCTATGATCCTGTTTTCGGGAAAAACATGACCATCCACTCACAGGCCTTCGTTCACAAGGAGAAATGGGCGTCGATGAATATTATGAGCGACACTGCAACCTACGATAAGAACAAACAGTATTTTGATTCTGTGTTCGATACTTTACAGCTGGAATAAGCCGAAGTGCTGAGCAGCACCTGGTATGGTCCACGATCGACTTATGTTTCAAATAAACGAATAGTCTTTACTGAAATCATTCAATAATAAATGAAATCACGCTCCCTCTATCTCAGACTGCATTGTTTCGATCTTTTGAAAGATTCCCTCAATTACATTGACTTTTCCTGCAAAGAGGGCTTCCGGACCCTCGCTGTGAAGGTCACTGAAAGGGGCTTCGTAGAGGGCTCCTGGATCTATAAATCCATGTGCAGTCAGTTGATCGATGATCATTTCTATAAATCGAATCTGTGCAGTTGACAGGCTTCGATCGTTTAGAAACTCGGAGAAAGCGGCCTGTGCTGTTGCCCTGTCCATTCCCACGAGACTGCGGACAAAATAGACGATTGACGGTGAACCGCTTTGCTTGAGCAAATTGGATAGAAGTGTCTTCCCATCGTCTTCGCCTATCTGCTGGAGCATGGACTCCAGAGATTCCAGATCGGTGGGCGTCAGTGGCTGGTTTGTGCGCAGTTTATGAATCACAATATTGTCCATGTGATTTCGCAAATACTCTTTAACCTTCTTTTCATACTGGACACCGGTCATCCGGGTCAAGTATACCGGCGATTCAGTACGAACATCCATGACCTCATCACGAAAATCAGTATAGACGATATTGCGCTTTTTTTTATCCAGAAGCGGTACGAGTTCGCGCAATCGAAGGCGCATCTCTTCCAGTTGTGGAATATTGATACCTTCCCAGAAAGCAACATCCTGTATTGCCTGGATATACGCGGCCTGTGCAGCCACGGAAGGAATGGACACTTTCTCTTCCAGTAGCTCGGCGATTTCAACAACACGTTTACGGTGTGCTTCAAAGGAGCCTGTATTCCCGCTGGCCAGTGCCAGTTGCATGCGAAGGACTGTGAGATCAAAGAGTCGTGCTTCAATGACATCCAGTTTCAGTTCTGCGGGAAGCCCGGCCACATCCCGCTGGAGGGTCTCCCGTTCATCTTCATTCAGTGCATCCCAGGTAGTTCTATCCTTGAATCGCTCCACCGCCGCAAGATTCATACGCACAATAAAGTTCTCCTTATTCATGCTGGCAACTTCACCGTGGAGGGTATCTATAAGGGTTTTTCCCAGCGCTCTGTCAGGATCAAGCTCCGGTGTTGTCTGGAGTTTACCAAGGAGTTCTATACGGGAACGAAAGAGTCTTACCCCCAGCGATGCGCTGCCATCCGATTCTATCCCCTGGGGATTCTCTTTGAAAAAATCGAAATTAAAGCAAAAATCATAAACGCGAAAGTCATGTTTATCCTGCCCGGGTCCAAAAAGATCGGGACAAAGACGGGTCCCCCGCCCGATCATCTGCCAGAACTTGATCTTCGAATATACGGGTTTGAAAAATACCAGGTTGAGTATTTCCGGTACATCGATCCCGGTATCCAGCATATCCACCGATATGGCGATATGAGGGTCTTTGTCGACCTGAGAAAAATCATCGATCAGGCTCTGGGCATATTTTTCGTAGTTATCGATGATCCGTGCGAAATGTCCTGCATAATGGGGGTAGTGGTGATCAAAACGTTCTTTAATAAACTTTGCATGATCATGGTTTCGAGCAAAGATGACCGTCTTTCCCAGTCGATCCCCGCCCTCCACTTTATGGCCGTGCAGCATGAGGTGCCCCAGAACCTTATCCACAGTGTCGATATTAAAAAGCCAGCTATTGATGGCCGAAGCATTTACGTGTTCCGGTAGCTCCCCCTCTTCTACAGTATCTCCCCAGTCAGTGCTCTCCCATTGTTCTTTCTCTTCATCGGTTAGATTATCATAATGAATCCCTTCCCTGGGGAAACGGAGGTTGATCTGCTCCACTTTCGGCGGGACAAGAAAGCCATCGGATACGGCTTTTTCCAGTTCGTAGGCATCGGTGGGAACTCCAGGCTCCAGATTAAAGAGGCGATAGGTGTTTTTATCCACCTGCTCTCTTGGCGTGGCCGTCAGTCCCACCAGGAAGGAATCGAAGTAATCAAAGATAGCACCGTATTTTTGATACACGGAGCGGTGGGCCTCGTCGATGATAATCAGATCAAAGTGTCCCACACCGAAGCGAAGTGCACTCTCCTTTGTAGGTCGATTCTCGTTGATAAGCCCCATCATGGTGGGGTAGGTGCACACATAGACCCGTCCCTCCGTGTTTTTTTCGGTTACCAGGTTAACCGGGCTCGATTCGGGCAGGTGTGCCTTAAAAGCGCCAACGGCCTGTTTTACAAGGGATACACGGTCTGCCAGAAAGAGAACCCTTTTACACCAGCCAGCCTTCTGTAGTCCATCCACAAGGGCAATGGCCGTCCTTGTCTTTCCGGTACCGGTAGCCATAACGAGAAGGGCCTTTCTTCGAGACTGCGTGAACTGTTCGAAGATGCTTCCAATAGCCCGCTTTTGATAATAGCGTTCCACGATCCCGTCTTTGATCCGGGCCACATCCAGAGCCCCTCTCTGCGTCCGTCTGACAATGAGAAGGGAGAGCTCATCTTTTTTGTAGAATCCGGCCACTCGACGGGGTGGGTATTTGTTTGAGTCGTCCCAGATCCAGGTCTCATATCCATTTGTATAAAAAATAACGGGCCTTTGTCCATGCATGGCTTCCAGACAGTCGGCATATAACTTCGCCTGCTGCATACCTGCAGACGGATCCACTGTGGATTTTTTGGCCTCCACCAATCCCAGGGGTTTGCCATCATCGCCCCATAATACATAGTCCACAAACCCTTCGCCGGTCTTGTTGGGCATACCGGTAACAGGATACTCTCTATCCTCTTTTTTATCCAACAGCCAGCCGGCTCTGTGAAGATCCACATCGATCAGGTAGTGGCGTGTCTCCGCTTCGGAGTAATCGTGGGGATCCGGTACGGCACGGGCCTGCTCGCGAACTTCAGTGAGCTGACGACGTAGCTCCTGGAGTTCGGCATCCAGGGCGTCCCTTTCCTGTTTTTGTTTGAGATCTTCTGCATGCTTTTTTGCAAGCTCTGATTCCAGATCCTCTAACTTCTGGCGGGAGACCATCTCTTTCTCGGATACCGGTCGGGGCACAAGGGATTGATTCCAGGGGGCTCCACGCTTGCGCAGTTCGGGTCTGTATGTGTGAACCATCCAGTGACAGATATGATGGAGCTCTTTGACCACCTGCATGGCGTCATACTCCCGCACCGGCCTCTGGCTGTGAACGGCCTGGTTACCCACCTTCTGTATGACAATAGCTTTCTGCAATACGGCTTCGGGGAGGAGATTCTGAAATGTGGGTTCATAGATCAGGGCTCCCAGGTTTCGGTCATAGGGCATGCGGAGGCTGTTGTCGTGCCTGTAGAGCCAGTGAACAGCCGCCTCCAGTGCAAACCTGGTATGAAAACAGGCTGCCCGTGGATCACCGGTGATATGTCCTTCCGCTTTCCTTGCGGCTTCGGCTATTTCGGGGAATTCTTTTTGTATGTAATCAAAGTTGGACATATCTGTTCCCTTGATCCGGATTATACTATATGATCATTGTCTGTAACATATGCAACGTTATTTTGACCACGAAAATCCCTAAATTTTGTATTTGCCATACGTATAATCTCAGCTTTCGGATAACTGCCAAAGTTAACAATTAATCCAAGTTTCAGTCCGGTCGCCTTTAGATAATTGAGCAACTGGGCTTTGTGCTCCGGTGCAACCTCTTTTACTGCTTTCAACTCAACTATAATTTTCTTAAAGCAAATGAGGTCAGGTTTGTATGTTTGCTTTAACGGTTGTCCTTTATAGGACAAATGGAGTTCTACCTGAGATTGGAAGGGGATTTTGCGGTCGGCCAGTTCTTTCTCAAGACACTCCTGATAGACGGCTTCCAGAAACCCGGAGCCCATTTCTCTGTACACATCGAAAACTGCGCCCTGAATTGCATAGGATTCATCGGGATATAATATGTTTGCATTTTCTTCTGAATTCATAGATTCATCTCATGATCTTTTTCTACCGCGAAAAGCGCGAAAAGCGCGAAAATAAATATACTCAAGTCGGACTCAGGAACCACGGTTATCAGCAAGCAACGAATATCCAGGTTTAATCGATAGCAATAACCTTTCCTGCAACTCACGTTTACTGTGGTTCTTTTTTTCTACCGCTAAACACGCGAAAGAACGCGAAAATATCAAGTTAACAAGGTTCTATTCATCAACGGCGTTTACAAGCCAACGAAAAGAGAAACTGGCCCACACAGACAAAATATACAAATGCCATCAATATAGCACAGATAACCCCTTTCGCGTCTTTTTGCGCTTTTCGCGGTTAAACCCGATTCTCTTTCTACCGCGAAACACGCGAAAGTACGCGAAAACAATAGAACTACGACACCTGATTACCAACGACGTTTGCAACAACACGAACTCAGATCCCAACCCACACCTACAAAAACATACCCTCTCTGGGGATGCTGGAGCCACTCCTTTCGCGTCTTTTTGCGCTTTTCGCGGTTAAACCCGATTCTCTTTCTACCGCGAAACACACGAAAGTACGC
>JBNKQE010000165.1:0-10226 GCA_050295715.1 Leptospirales bacterium | reverse complement strand
TAATTCGAGCAAGAACACGCTGGGAAAGAAAAAGCTTTTCCTGACTCTCAACCTGGTCCGTAATATCATGGACGGTCCCAATCATGCGGGTTGGTTTACCATGATGATCATACGTGACTCTTCCAAGCTCCTGAACAACAAGCTCGCGGCCATCCTGTTGAACAATTCTGTGTTTGATAGAATATTGCGTTTTATTTATAATAGCTTCGCTCACCGCATGTGATACACGCTCTCTGTCAGCAGGGTGAATAATCTCCAGAAATGAGTCGTATGTAGCATCGAATTCATCCGGATTTATTCCGAAAATTCTATATATTTCCGGCGACCACCATAATTCATTCGTGACAATATTCCAGTCCCAGTTTCCGATTCGCGCAACTGACTGAGCATGTTCCATGCTGGTTTTTATGAAGATCAGTTTTTGTATATGATTGACATAATGTGAAGTATCAACAAGGGTCATTAGAAATATACCAGTATCAACTTCCTCACCCTGTCTTATGACCTTTACATCAAACGCATGTGATACACCGTGAATCGTCTTTGACCAGTTGAATTCACAAAATGACTCATCCCCGTTTTGTTCTGCGATAACTCTCGCCCAGCTATCCAGGATTGTAACTGTAGACGCATCAATTTTTCGCGGAAATTCTTCTGGTTCTCTACTCGAAGAGCTGAAAAAAATATGACTGCAATCGTCATTGCAATAGAACACCTGCCCCGCTTTATTTAACAGGGCAAAGGGGACGGGAGCATTCAAGAATATATCTTTATATTTCAATTTCAACTTCTGAGCTCCGGATAGCCTTTATTTTACAACTTCTCCTCTCATACAATCTTTGACTCTTATTTGTTAAAACCCGCAGACATTTAGAATGAAAATTTGCAGTCGGTGTTACTAACGAGGGGACCTGGATAATACTCATTTTATCGGAATTAGTATTCTGATATTTATAAAAGTTATCCATTTACTAAAATGTAATATGACCGAGCTTACAAAACTATAAATAAAAATCAGAGGGTATGAAATCAGTCGGACTTCCATTTATTGAATATGGAATTCTACTAAAAAAATTCTATTATGGCGGTATTTTAACAATTTGACATCAAAGAATCCAAATCAAACTCCTGACTCAATGTACCGATCAAAATTCTCTACTGTTTCATTTTTTACTTTGATAAGCGCGATTTTATTTCTCTATTATTGTGGGATCAATGTTCTGTGGCTTATCAGTAGATTCTCCAGGCAGGCAATTAGCATCCTGCGATGCTCCCTCCCGGAAATCCATTCTTGGAGCATGTCCCTCTCTCCACACAATAATAAAAACACCGGTAAAAATCATCAAGACAACAGATACAATCCGCAGCTTCTGTCCTAAAAATCTCCTGATTCCTCCGCTGGCCCTTCGCGCTGTCCACTGAATAAAGGCAAGTCCGGGTATGGTACCCAGAACGAAGGCAAATGCGAAACCGGCTCCGGTAACAATGGATCCCGACCCTGCTGCAACCGCCCAGAGCGGATAGAGAATGGCACAGGGGATGAGAGCGGATAGAATCCCGGCCAGAAAAATGGCCAGTGACTCAGGAAGAAAATCCTGCTTTTTCAATCTGGACATCAAACGGGCAGGAAGGTAGAAAAATGCCGGCGTCGGGATTTTATGCCAGATTTTAGCAGGCAGAAGCCGGCTTAATCCATAAACTATAAGCAACAGTGCAGAAATATAAATAGAAACATTCTGCAGGGCCAGTAAATCTCCTGCTCTATCCAGCGATACACCGATAGCTCCCAGCAGTGCCCCCACAGCAGTATATCCCAGGATTCGACCAATGTGATACGATACAGAGTGATCCTTAAACATTACAACAAGCGGACCGCACATTACCGAGCAGTGTGTTATGGAGAGAGCGCCTGCGAAAAGAGGCCCCAGGTAGACCCAATCAGAAAAGAACTCAGGAAGCAAGGACATTGAACGCACCAGCTAAAGAGAAATATTGAAAAGTATCAATCATCATCATCGTCATGAATAATTCGTTCTGCCGGGCCTTCAATATTATCAAACTGCCCGCTCTTCCATGCCCAGTAAAAAGCACCTAAAAATAATAAACCAACACCGAGGGCTATAGGAACTGTAAATAGTACTGCTGCCATGTGATTTCCCTGTCAAGCCTGCTTTTTCAATTACAGGCTGTATTTTATCCAGTTAAAAAAGCGGTTTGGATTCCGCAAAGCTGAATTCAGCAATTTCATTATGATACATGATTATAATGAAATAATGTCGCTAATACCGGGGAATCTCAATCCAGGTAAAAAAGAGATCAACTGTACCATTTTCGATCAAGAGATCATTGTAACCCTTGACTTCAACCCGCGGATACGAAGAAATATGGAGATGCCAACAACAGTCAAAGAACTCAAGGACATAAAAAGAGAGCACCAGATAGGCAGCAACATACCGGAAGCGGCAATAGGTATCATCACACTATTGTATATCAGAGAGATTGTCAGGTTTAGATAAATCGTTCTTCTTGCCTTCCTCGAAAGCTCCTCAGCACTCAATATTCCTGAGAGATTATTTTGAAGCAGAATGATTCCGGCATGCTCCAGTGATAAAGGAGCCCCGCGTGCAAGAACTACGGATACGGTAGCCCTTGACAGTGCGATAGCATCATTGTAGCCATCACCAACCATCACGGCATCACCGGCATGCGTGATAGCCTGAACGACTATTTTCTCTTTGTCTGCAGGCAGTAAATTAGCATGCACATTCTCTTCGGGTATATTCATCTCCGAGGCAATGGAAAGTGCAGCGTGCTCATTATCTCCAGTGAGCATAAGAGTATTGACTCCCCTCTTCTGAAGAATCGAAAGTGTTTCCCTTGTATTTTCATCGGATGTGTCTTTTAAGGCGAATATCCCTGCCAGTCTATTACCATCAGCTATTCCAACAACAGTTGCATCCTTGTGCTTCTGACGAAAATGGTCAAAGCCAATCAGATCGCAACCCGCCTCTTTGAGGAATTCTCGATTTCCCAGTCTCCAGACCTTTTTACCGAGTACCTCCATTCCCCTTCCGGGAACCTCGCGAAGATCATTTCGGGCAAATCCGGCAGGTCGAAATTTTATCTCTCGATTCGATTTACGGAAATCTCTGGCAAATTCCAGCAATGACCTTCCCACCGGATGGGCACTCCCGGATTCCATAAACTCAACTACGGGAATAACCTCACCCGTATTGCCGGCAATTTCATATCCGATCAACTCAGGTCGTCCTTTCGTAAGAGTTCCTGTTTTATCGAAAAAATAGTTCTTTATTTTTGCAAATGATTCCAGGACAGATCCATCACGAACAAGAATTCCATGAGTGAGCCCCAGGTAAATTGCCGATCCAATAGCCGTTGGTACGGAAAGAGCCAGAGCACAGGGACAGCTTACAATCAATACAGCGATGGCTGCCGTCATTGACGGACCCACCCCCGCATCCAGGACCCACATCCAGTATGTGAATGTTAATCCGGCAAAAACCATAATGGCAGATGAAAACAAAGGGATTATTTTAAGTGTGATTTTTTCTATTCTTGATCTCGAAAGACCTGTAGAATCAGCCAGTCTGGAAAGTATGGAAAGGGAACTCTCGTGCGGCATGCTCTCCACACGATAATTGGCTATACCCGATACAATTTTTGATCCCGCCAGCAGACGATCTCCTTTCTGACGCATTACCGGAAGACTTTCGCCGGTTAAAACAGATTCATCAACTTCACAGCTCTCTTCCAGGAGCGTGCCATCTGCCGGAAGCATATCTCCCGGTACAGCCCTGACCTTATCTCCGATTTTCAGTTCACGGGCAGCAATCTGCTCTTCACCATTATCGGTCACCCGGCTGCAGTGAGCAGGGAGGGGTTTTACAAGGTCCTCCATGCGAATTCTCTGACGATATTTCGCCATCCATTCAAAATAGCGGCCTACAAGTAAGAAAAAGGTGATGGTTGTAACCGAATCAAAATAGACCTCGCCTTCGTGACTGAAGACCACATACACAGAGTAAAAATAAGCAATTGAAATCCCACTGCTAATTAAAAAATCCATTCCGGCCATACCGGTTTTAAGAAAGGATTTCCAGCCCCTGTGAAAAATTGCGCCTGAATAAAAAAAAGCCGGCGTCGCAAGTATAAACTCCAGCCAGACAAAGAAACGCTTGATTACTACATCCATGGTGTTATCAAACACATTGAAAAAAAGAGCTGCAGCAATCAGCATCACATTACCGGCAAAAAAGCCGGCGACAACCATACGCCAGAGGAGATCTTTTCCCTCTTTCATCATGGAGTCCGACTTCTGCCCCGGTCTCATGGGGACGGCGTTGTAGCCGATAGACTGAACCGTTTCTATTATACTTGATATTTGTATGATTTCAGGATCGTATACGACATGCGCCCGGCCATTCTCATAATTGACCTGGGCTTCCGTTATACCTTTTGTTTTCTGGAGGATTTTCTCGTTCAGAAAGACGCAGGAGGAGCAATGGATCCCCTCTATAGAAAAATTGATTTGCAGCTTACTATTTCCGACCGGTGTGACATATTCTTCAACAACGGCCGGAATATCATAGGTTTTGTTTATCTCGGATCTAGACCTGGGTGCAATAAAATCCCCGGTGATGTTACCAGCATCATCCGAGGATTCCTCAAATAACTTCGAAGCAGGGGCAGATCTCTTATTATAGTAAGACCCCTCACCTGCTTCAAATATAATTAAACAGGCACTAAGGCATCCGTGACAACAAAATGACCGCTCCTCACCATCTATAACCTTTTTGTATGTATGTTCAGGATCACAGATGTCTCCGCAATGAAAGCATCGATCGGATGCGGTTGTTTTCACAAAGCCACCGTAGCACGTGTCCAAAATGAAATGTATGATTTAAATCAAAGGTTTTCACTGTCTAATGTCATGTGCAACAGGGCCCAAAATGTGATCTTTTATGCTCTTATGGAAAATACAGGCACTAAGTATAATGATACCGTGGTGAAAGGTTTTGCGATCTCGGCCATGGTATGGGGTGTTGTGGCTATGCTCCTGGGCGTTATCGCCGCCTTCGAGATGGTTTATCCTCAAGTGAATATGAACCTTCCTTATATCACTTTTGGTAGACTGCGACCGCTTCATACCAATGCGGCAATCTTTGGGTTCGCCCTGTCTGTTGTATTCGCTGGAGTTTACCACTCCATTCAGCGAGTCCTTCGCACAAGGCTTTTTTCGGACGCTCTTGCGACCCTGCATCTGGTTCTTTACAATATCACTATCGTGCTGGCAGCTGTCACACTGATGGGTGGTTTTACCCAGGGCAAGGAATACGCTGAGCTTGAATGGCCTCTCGACCTGCTCGTAGCAGTTTGGTGGGTTATCTTCATGATCCAGTTCTTCGGAACAATAGCTATCCGTCAGGAAAAGCAATTGTTCGTTGCAGTCTGGTTCTATATGGCAACTGTTATTGCAGTACCAATTCTTTACATCTTCAACAACCTGTCTTTGCCGGTTGAAGCTCTGAAGTCTTACTCGATTTATTCGGGAACTTTTGATGCCGCTATTCAGTGGTGGTACGGACACAACGCTGTGGCGTTTGTTCTTACAACACCATTCCTCGGAATTATGTATTACTACTTTCCGAAGCACATCAATCAGCCCGTTTACTCGCACAGACTGTCGGTTGTGCACTTCTGGTCACTGGTGTTTATCTACATCTGGGCCGGTCCACACCACCTTCTGTGGTCTCCCCTTCCTGACTGGGCACAGTCACTTGGAACAGCCTTTTCAGTTATGCTAATTCTCCCATCGTGGGGTGGTATGCTGAACGGTTTTCTAACCCTGACCCAGGCAAAAGAAAAAGTAACGAATGATGCTACTCTCAAGTTCTTCCTGGTTGCCATTACCTTCTACGGTATGTCAACATTCGAAGGACCAATGATGTCTATTAAGACTGTAAACAGTCTTTCTCACTTCACTGACTGGACTATCGGTCACGTTCACTCCGGAACGCTGGGCTGGGTAGGCTTCATGGGTATGGCTATGCTTTATTACATGGTTCCAAGACTGTGGAAAACAAAGCTATATTCTGAAGGACTTGCTAACCTGCACTTCTGGTTAGGAACAATTGGAATTCTTCTTTATGTAGTTTCAATGTGGAGCTCCGGTGTAACTGAAGGTGCTATGTGGAGAGCTATCGATGATGGCGGTAAACTCATGTATCCTGACTGGGTTGCTATCACTGAAGTTCTGAAGCCCTTCCGTCTGGCTCGTGCAATCGGTGGAACTTTCTACCTGACCGGTGTTATAATCGGTGTTTACAACCTGACGAAAACAATTTTGACTCCTGCACCTCACGGTGATCAGGCTGCAGCTTAATACAGGAGGCACACATTGGCAGAATCTAAATTAACAGAATGGAGTGAGAGGGTTCTCGAAAGTAATAGTTTACTTTTCACAATCCTGGCCACTCTTGCAATCGCTGTTGGTGGAATTGTCGAAGTTGCGACTCCGATGATCATGACTCCCACCAGAACAGTAACACCAATCGAGTCGGTTGAACCTTATTCAGCCCTCGAGCTTGCCGGACGTGATATATATGTTCGTGAGGGCTGCTACAACTGCCACTCACAGATGATCCGTCCTTTCAAATGGGAAACTGACCGTTTCGCCGGTGGTAACTATGGCGAGGTTCCTTACAGTAAAGGTGGAGAGTTTGTTTATGATCACCCATTCCAGTGGGGATCCAAACGTACAGGTCCTGACCTTTCTCATGAATCTCAAATCAAGGCTTCTGCAGACTGGCACAGGGCTCACCTGATTGATCCTCGAGATACTTCTCCCGGTTCTATCATGCCAGCATACCCCTGGTTATTTGAAGAAGGAAATGGAATTAATGCTGAAAGCCTTAAAGGTCACATGAAAGCCATGAATTCCCTCTGGATGCTAAATCAGGGAACAGAAGTAGGCCTGCCCTACTCTGACGCTGATTTCGAAAGTGTTGATTCTGATGTTTCCGGTAAAACTGAGGGCGACGCCCTTATTGCTTACCTTCTGAAACTCGGACGAGACACAGCCGAGTAATTGAAAGACAGGATAATAAGGAAAGATCTGACTGGCCATATATGGACAATTTAGAGTTTTTAACCTACTACAAAGTCTTTCGACTGGCCCTGCTTGTCGGGGCCCTTTACTTAATCATCTGGTTTCTCTATTTCACCAAACGCGGTAAGAAATCTGAGGAACTGGCTACACGAGTTCTAGAGGAGGATGATTGATGAGTGCAGATAAAGAATGGGATGGTGTGTACTGTGCGGACAAAAAAATGCCCGGCTGGTACGTATGGAGCTTCATAGCCACCATCATTATTGGAATTGTATACTTATTGAACTATCATGTTATGACAGGCTGGACTTCAGCAGGTGAATTCACCGCTGCCCAGGCAGAACATGAAGCGAAATATGGTAAAACTGAATTGGCCCCTACCGGCGGAAACCCTTTCCGCGGGGATGCGGACGCAATAGCAGCCGGACAAAAGACTTTTTCCGGTATTTGTGCAGCATGTCACGGTCCAGAGGGATTGGGCAATATTGGTCCTAACCTGATGGATGACGAATGGCTGCATGGAACAACTGAAGATGAAGTGTTTGACGTAGTTTTTAACGGTCGCCAGAGTCCTGACCAGTGGAAGCAAAACCCTGCTAAAGGGCCTATGCCTGCTCACGGAGGAATGCTGGGAGCTGAAGGTGTATGGAAGGTTCTTGCTTTCCTTGAGTCAAAAAACTCAACAATTAAAGCTTCAAACTGATCATCAGTTAAGTAAAACTCATGTTTTCGTCGGGTCCAAACCGACGGAAACATGATTCATATCATAATCCCCTCCTAAATTCTTTTTTTTTATTGTGCAGTGGAATGGCAGTATATTTTCTGATCATTCATCGGGTATGATTTTATATTTCGCCGCAAGCCCGACGGGCAGTTGCTTTCAATGATATGCTGAATATTCAAACAAAGCGGAAGCCTTATTATGTTCTCTGGAGTTATAGATGATTATCGCACGGCCTATTACCGGAAAACTCAATACCATTCGGACAATACTGCGTTATGTCTTCATTGCTATATTTATTGGTATACCCTGGCTTGAATATAATGGTCGACCGGCCATTCTTCTAGATATCGGTTCTCGTCAGTTCTATTTTCCGGGACTGGTTATCTGGCCTCAGGAATTCTACTATTTAATGCTGTTACTTATAATCAGTGGTCTGGCTCTATTTCTGTTTACGGCTCTATTTGGCCGTCTCTGGTGCGGATGGGCCTGTCCGCAAACGGTTTACACAGATCTCTTCGATGAAATCGGACGATTATTCTTTCCCTCCACCTATGGAAAAAGATCTGAGCGTTTTTGGCAGAAAATAATAATCCATACAACCTGGATAGCTCTCTCATTTGTCTTAACATTTCATTTTATTGCTTATTTTGTTCCTGCTCGTGAAATGCTGACACAGTTATTTCATCTGGGAGCGGGAACTCTTGTAGACTATACCTGGCCATATTTTCTGATTTCAACGGCACTGCTCTTCTATGCAGACATTGCGATCTTTCGTGAACATATGTGCATCTACCTCTGTCCTTATGCACGTTTCCAATCGGTAATGATGGATAATGACTCCATATTGATTGCTTACAATGAGAAACGTGGCGAGCCAAGACGCCATCAGAGAAACAAGATTCTTGCAGCCTCATCGCCACATGATAACGTAGGAAAAGAAGGAGACTGTACATCATGTAATATGTGTACACTTGTTTGCCCCACAGGAATCGATATCAGAAACGGACTCCAGGTATCCTGCATTCAGTGCACACGCTGTATTGACGCCTGCACAAAAGAGATGAGCAAATTCGACAAAGAGACTCTCATTTCATTCGCATCCATCAGATGGCAAACGGAGAAAAAACCGGCTCAGTTCTTGAGAACCAGAACTCTGGTCTACACTGCTTTAATGACATTTCTGGTTGGTATTTTTGGATTTCTATTTATAAACCGGGTTCCAATTCAGCTGAATATTATTCGAGATCCAGGCCTGCTTCCTTTCGTATCAGATAAAACTGTGCAGAATTTTTATAAGCTGGGTGTTGGAAATATGGCCGAAAAACCAACAGCGTATAAAATTGAAGCTGAAATTGTCGGAAATGATGGCGGCCTGGCAACACTCTCATCCGCATCCGGAATTGATACGATTGACGTAAAACCCAGCGAACTGGAGCATATTCGCTTTATCCTTCTTGGTGAACTCAGGGAAAATAAACCGGACCGCCTCAAAAGAAACATCAAAGTGCAATTTATAATCACGGATATTAACGATCCGACGAATATTAAAACGAAAGAGACACTATTCACAATCCCTGGAGCCTGAAAACATGACTGACGGTACAAAACGACTTATAAAAATACTGGCCCTTCCCTTTGCAATATTTATGGTTTACCCCATAGCTCTGGGATTTAAGATTTATTATGCACTGGAAACTCACCAGCCTGAGATTCCCAGAAACATGCTTGTCGAATATAACTACGACAAATACAAACACGACCAGAATACAGGCAATCGCAGGATTGACTCCTCCCTCCTCACGGATGATTCGGGAAAAGTAGCATTTAACGCAGGTGAAAATAAAATCCCGGTATCTTTTATTGATACAGAATCAGGCAAGCCTGTCGAAGCTGCAAAAATATTTATCCTCTTTTCAAGAAAAGCAACAACAAACCAGAATCAGGAAGGCAGCTGTGCAACAGATGTAAATGGAAAATGCACGCTGAGTATAAACCTTCCCGGGAAAGGATACTGGGATATTGAGATCACCGGACAGGATGATGGAGGGAAAGCGACAGTTGTAACCCACATAGATTTCTAGATCGTTTCCTCACAGAACAATGTCTCCACAGCCGCACCACAGTGACCTGTGGAGACAATCTCTCCGGCCTCTCGGACCGGATGCAGCAGAACAAATGCCGTATACTGTTTACACTTACTACAGAATAACAATCATACCCCAAAATAATCCTGCAAATTTCCGTATTGCCCTTTTTCCGGCACATATAATGATTCATTACAATACATGACATCCAAATTGGACCAAACTTCCCCGAAAAAACCATGCATTACATGACTTTTCTCAGATAATACTATCCTGCGAGCACCTGACT
>JBNKQE010000164.1:0-10268 GCA_050295715.1 Leptospirales bacterium | reverse complement strand
TCTTCATTAAAAGTTCGCCATATCGGAATCCTGCAAAATCTTCTGAAACTTTGAATGTGGATATCTTTAGCGTCTTTCCGAGGCATTCCGCGGGAATTGTGTCTTTCTCTTCTTTATAGAGGCAAAGAGCGGCAATTCTATTTGCAGGATCACCGATTATATAACAGTCCCGCTGTTCTTTACTGCATCTGGCGAGTTATCTGTCAAAACCAGGATAATCATCACTCAGACTTTGAAAAATTGGATCGTTTGGATTCAGGGAGTGAACCTTTTTATGCAATACTCCAGGATAGAGAGTATGTCTGTGACCGGGAAATTGAAAATTGATTAAGGCAAGGGCATCACTTAAAGTAAGGACTCGTTCCGACAGATCTAGGCGAACTGCTTTTTTATGAATTCCCCGATCATCAGTGACAAGGTAATCAACCGCATGTCTTTCAAGCGCTGATAGCTGTAATAGATCAATATAATCGTGACTGGCCGGATCTATATCACCAAATGTCCGGTTGATTGAATCTATTAGCGGTGGAGGATCTGGTAAAACTGGATAGCTCTGCAGTTTGTGAAGGCGTATTTTCTTTCTCTCAGTATCCTTATCTTTTTGGATTTCCTTTTTTATAGCCGGGTGAACAAGATAAGTAATAATGTGCTCCCGGCATATACGGATGAATTCCGCTGCAGGGCCACTTCCAGCTTCCATATCACTGCTGCGGGTGATTTCGAATGGGATAAATATGTTTGTGTCGATTAAAAACCGCATTCTCAAATACAATTCTAC
This sequence comes from Leptospirales bacterium, assembly GCA_050295715.1. GTDB lineage: Bacteria > Spirochaetota > Leptospiria > Leptospirales > Leptonemataceae > JBNKQE01. The sequence goes on along the minus strand of JBNKQE010000164.1, from coordinate 9,490 downwards.
ATTACAGGTGTGACAGAATCAGTCTATTGCATATAGACTCAATAATAATCAAAAATCTGAGGGAAAGTAGCTATCTAATCAGGTGTCCAGTGGGGATTTCTGTTTGCCATACGGTGGGGAAAATTACTTTCCGGGTGGTGGGGATCATTCATTAGCTGTTTTCACAGTTTACTTTGTGTCTATATCACCAATTATTTCTAGAGCATACTCATATATATTACTGTAAGCGTACGGACTTTTTTCTTCGTACATTGAGCGTATTAGATGGCTTAAACCTATGAGAATTATGAAGAATGCTAAAGATATGATACTGATTTCTAGTATCATTTCAGGTGTTGAATTTATTGCAAAATACCCGACAAACCATATGTATCCAATAGTATAAAAAAGACGTATTACAATTCCTGACAGTTTACCGGAAAATGTTCTGGAATAATATATATCAAGCTGTGTCCTATTGTTCTCGATTGGTTTGAATTTAATTTTTATCAAAGTGTCTGACTTATCGGAACCCTGGGTATTGCGTTGTATAAACTTTTGTGAAATTATCAATAGATTCTCATCAGGGTAAAAAAGAACCGGATATTTTGAATCATGCCTATTAACGAAATGGCGAAAGTGTAAATAAACATCTTTTTCAGTTTTATTTTCAAGGGTGATTGTTGTTTTCCGAACATCAGGAACAGAGATTGATTGTAGCCCTAATAATTTTATAAAAAAGGCTAGAATGTATTTACTTAATTCTTTTGACTTTTTATAATTATTATTTAAAGATATTGAATCTTCAAGAATTTCTCCTGTTAAAAACCAATGCCAAAATATTTTCAATATTCTTTTCATGAAATTATCCCATGTCGTTTATAATAATTCCTTTTCTGAATTTGCTAATAAAGTCGATCAATTTTCTGAAGCCCATAACCCAACGGCAACTGATCTCTCGCAAAATAATTTTGTGCCTCCCTTAAGGGGAGATCATATCCCACAGTGTTACGGGCAATCGAAAGTCAGGCTTCGTCTTGAATACGTTAACTTAATGATCCATCGCGCCAGAAGAAAGATTTTTTGGGATCCCTTTCATAATTATTTAGCAAACTAAAAAAAAGTTCCGGATATTTTGCTTCTTCCAATGGTAGACAATACATCGCGTCAGGAGAATTTGGTGTTCCAGATAGCCCTATAACGACAAACACTGGAATTTTGTTTGATTTACTAAAATTTTTATAATGAGAAATTTGATCGGGTCTCGCCCAGCTTATTACCGGGCCGCCATTTTTTTTACTTTTTGCTGGATTTGACCGGTATTTGCATTCAATGGCAAATTTTTCTTTTGTAGGCTTATACTGTATGACTAAATCCGGATCCTTGTTTGCTTCAACCTTAATACCGGTAGCCTTGTTGTGATTATCAGCAGACCATGATATAATTGAAAAATATTTGTCTTGTGAGGCAAAGATTTCTGCAATATAACGCTCAAAAGTATGACCTTTTTCAACATTTATCTGACCAGAATCAGGAATCCAGATTTCCATCGTTTTCATTAACTTATCAATAAAGGCCATCTTAATTTCCCCTGTATTTTATTTATATAATAGTATTTGTATCGGTTAATTATCACTGATAATTTATGATCGTCTTGTCATAATTCAAACGCTGCTCTTGAGTAATTATCACTAGTTTGCATGGAGGGTAAGGATTTCTGTTTTTACAATAGAACCGTCACAGCGAGTAATGAGCCCGTCATTCCTTGCGGGTCAAAGGGACCCGCCACCTGTTAAATGTCAATGCCGGTGAGTCAGATATGCTTTTACTGGCAGGTTTCCTTCGAATTACCCGGCAGCTTTCATCGGAATGTGTAGTTGAGGCGCCTGCGCGGCTTTTCGCGCAGGTCGCCTCGAACGAAAGGTTAGAAGTCTTAATCATAGAACTGCATGACTACGCCATCGACGAGGTCGTCGTAAGTATGAATGGTTAGACCGTTGAAGTCGGCTGCAATAAATGTGCAATAATTAATGGCTGATAAACCTCTGACATTTTCATGTCGTGTTCAAGAAAGTAAATGAGATCAGATGAATTTTTCATGTCAAATTACATTTAATGATATATGTGCATCACGCATAACGAGTAGCGGCTATTTAAAGTCCGCCGCAGGCCAACTTGCCGAAGACCGACCGCATAGGCTCACCTACATTCTCTCCCCGGATTGTGAGCCGTTTATGCGGCGATCGAAGGGAGAGGCGATGCCAGGGTGGGTCCGAAGTGGTCCAACAGGGCGGTGAAAATACGGTTATGCGAAGTCAGGGAGCTATCGCCAATAATTTATACGCCTTTTTTTCAATTGTAAGTATTTGAGGTTCAAATTGAACTTCAATAAAGTTTTCATATATAAGGTCATTATTTTTAAAATTCAAAGAGTATGCCTGGTTCGGTATTGTTTTATTGGCCTCGGACGGAAAAATGGGAATACTATTATTTAATTTAATGCTCTTAATCGTAGGCAAAAGAATATACCCTTTTCTTCTTATGTTTAATAAAATATCATCTGAATGTTTGTATATAGATTTATCTGTAATAATTGAGGCATCTGATGATACAAAAGAGATTAGAACGATGAAGATTATAAAACCCGCAATTAAAACCAGACTTTCAAATATTTTTATCCATATTTGTTGTCCAAGGCTAGTGGACAGTCTTTTGTAATGATTAAACTTTGGTACCCATTTGGGGATATTAAGAATAAGTCCAACTGAAAAGGATAAAGCAATTAATATTACAATCGGTATATGTATAGACGCTTTGATTAAGAACAGTGCTGCGATAGGTGCTAATACAAAATAGATCCAGTTTTTGATCGCCCAGTTTAATATAATTTGATAAAGTAGGTTAATTTTCGGACTGGAGGAATTAAGAATAATTAGACCTTTTGTATAAAGAAGTGTAAAAAATAATATCAATATAATTGTAACTAAGTAATGGACTAGACCGTAAAGCATCAAAAACTCATGGTTTGGATTTTCGGTTGTGAATTCAATAATAGTTGAATATAAAAAAATCCAAAATCCTGAAAATGTTATTGTAAAGCCTAAAATCGATTCAAAAGACATTGTTTCTTTCATTTTTCATCCCAAATATCGCATATAGAAATTATTTTCACTGAAATTGGCGACCCGTAAGGTGAGCCAATTTGCCGAAGCCCGACCTTATAGGCTCACCTAAGATCTCTCCCCGGAGAAGGCCGTTTATCTGGAGGGTTGGTCGGTAGAGGTAGTGCAGCCATTCGTTTGCCGGAGGCTTAGCTTTGCCCGGTCAGGACGTTCACCCGACAAGATCTACCCGGCTTATCCGGACGAACGATAATCATAAAGTTACGCGAAGCAAAATGATTTAATTCCTTGTTTTATTGAGTTTATCAAATTTACTTTTAAGTTCAATGTAAATTTCACAGTTTTTGCCTCTTACCATTGATAGAAAATTTAGTTTCCCTAAAATGTAAAACTCAATTTTGTGTATTTTTTTATAATCACTGTCTTTGTTTTTCCTGTATTTGGCAACATATGTGTTTTGTGTATGCTCATATCCCTTGGTTTCCCAGTTATGAAGAATGGCTGTAATATTGCGAATATACTCACGTTTAATGTTTGGATTACCACTATTGACAATTAATCCGGTAACTTCTTGACGTTGTTTATTAGAGCGGAGTCTTACTTTATTAAAATTAACGCGGAATCCATTTTTCACAATTATTGTTGTAAGTCTGTTATTTAGCCATACATCGCCGTAAATATCTTTAAATGCAATCTGTTTCGGCATTTTATCTGAATCTATGGAGAAAGTTATATCATCAGCATATCTTGTATAAACAGCATTATTTCTCTTTGCGTAATCTGATAACATTTCATCAAGTCTGTACGCAATCATATTTGAAATAATAGGCGATGTAGGTGCACCTTGCGGAAGAAATGAATTATCATTTTGTTCTATACAGAGCAATTTAGTTAAAGCCGTCGATGCTTCGTTGCCAATATTATATTTTGCTTGAAAATACCCATTTACCCGACCAAAGTGAATAGATGGGAAGAAATCAACAAGATCAATATTAATAACATAACGTTTGTTCAAGTGTCGGGAAGCATTATCAATAATAGAGCGATCAGGAACAAAACCGTAAGCTGAATTATGGGATTCAAAAATGAAATAAAATATATCTAAAAGTTTAGTTTGGAGAATTTTTATATTTGATATCGGAGCATGGATAATTCGGTCTGAACCATTCTTTTTTGGAATAACAAATTCAGAATAGTTTTCCGAGGCATATAAATAATAATTGAGGACTTTGACTGGAATTTCTAGCAATTTCGCGAGGTCTTCTTTTGTGCGAAGCGAGCAAAAGGCCTTTATTATACTCTCTGCCTCGCTTTGCAATTCAATATTCATAAAAAAATCACCGCCGAGAATACTTCTTTGGACCCAGCACTTTTTTGCGGGTGAACAATGGAGTAAACTGAACAAGGTTATTCAGTTTAAGTAAACCTTTTCTTTTTGCAGTTGCGTATCGCAAGAGTTTCTATTCTTCGGCGGTGTTAAACCTATTTCTTATTTCTTTTGTTAAATAATCTTTTTTAAAAAGAATTTCAACAATGTCAAGGTATTTATGTTGATAATAATCAATAACCGAACTCGTCTTTGATAAATTGGAAATTTCTATCATTAGGTTGCTACAGAGTTTTAAATCGAGAGCCAAGCTATCTGCCATACGATACACATATTTATTTTTTGATGGAAGTGTGTAATGCCTGGATATTATATGTTCCATTTTTGGAAGAATTGTATGCTCAAGTAATTGGAGTGAAGTGGCAAGTTCATTAACCTTTCTGCTGTTTGTGTTTTCCTTTATTTCAGTAGACTGATACCAAAGAGTAGCAAGAAGGGCGAGAAAGCTGAACAGTGCAATAAATGGATTAAGAATTCCACCAGCAAAATCTCCAAATTGGCCCCATTTTTCGTGATCAAGAATTAATTCGGGGCCGAATTTCAATCGATAGAATATTAGTGGTATGCTTGATAGTAAAAGTGTGATAATTCCAAAAATAAATATGAGATATTTGCTCATAAAAAAAGCTCCACTTAGTTTTGCGTAACGAAATTCGGTTACCTTTAAGTTTTTGGTGGCAGGCCAAGGCGGGTCCGAAGTGGCCCGCCGCAGTAGAAAAAATACAGTTAGCCGAAGTCGCCATGGTGTTTAACTAATTTTTTCTTTTATTCGTTTTGCGTTATTCAGAATTTCCAGTAGAGCACTTTTAAGCTCAGATTTCTTTATTTTGATTTTTAGCAATTTTAGCTTATTGTGAATAATGGACTCAATAACTGGTAAGTTCACTTCATTGGATAATATCTGCTCAATTCCCCTAAACACAATCTGACCATTTTTCTTTAAAAATAATTCTTTGAGAATTACTTTTTCTGATTTTCTAAGTTCTTCTTTTAGAGCGGAAGGGACAGAGGTAGATACTAATGAAAAAGGAGATACATCTTCGATAAACTTCTTTGTTTCTATAATATGAGATCTGATTAATTTCTTTTTCTGATCATAGCTGAGCATTGAGGATACTATCAGTCTTTGAATAGGTTTTGGATAATTTTCGGAATCGATTTTTATAACCATTTTTTCTGTATTAAATGGAATTAGCTGATAATTCATTATCAATGGTTTTTTAGGGACGCTTTTGATACTATAAACCTGTTTTATGTGATTTACAATTGTTTCAAACCGTTTTTTTGCCATTGGTTTAAGATACCGGTTTATATACAAATTTGGATTAGAATTAAATTCTGGCGGAATGTCTCTTGTATCAAAATAGAAAACGGGAGACTGCTTTAAGAATTCTAAATAATTATATATGATTGGAGATTCTTTTATGGCAGTAAAGAAGGGTTGTGTTGTGGACCCCTTTTTCTTGTTTTCTAAATGATCTCTTGTGGAAAAATTCTCAGCTTCTTCCTTTGAGATGATTCCTTCCTTAAGAAGCTTGGGACCAATTATTTTATCAACGTCTTGCCACCATGAAGTGAATTTTTCTTCATTTTTAATAAGCAGCACCGGTCCCTTATGTTTTTTTATATCAATTGATGGATTGTAATCTGCTTGGACATATGTATTAGAAAGAATATGTTGAAATAATTCTGAATCGGATAAGGTAGTGTCCGCTTCTATTATTTTTTCATATTTAGATTCTGTTGATCCCATTGAACTTTTCACAAAATCTGTAACTAGTAGATCTAAATCCGTAGGATTGTTATACTTTTCACTAAAATATTTTTTTATTGTTTTATAGCCGAACTCTTTGTTATTTACGAAAACTTTTTTGAAATCGTGTATATATGAATCCCAATCCCAGTATCTATTTTCATAAAAGAAAAAAGATAGGACGTAAATGTCTAGATCAGAAAGCTTTAATTTCTTTTTGATTTGGATTAGAACCGTTTGTGTTTGATTGTAATTGAATGAAAAATCTTCTCTTTGTTCCAATAAATCAACTTTTAATCGAGAGAATAAAGAGAATGCAATGGAACGGCTACCATTGTTTTGAAAGAAATCGTTTATTGATTTGTAATTAAATATTGGGGAATGAGAGACCAACTCAAATATTTTTTCGGATAAGAGATCAAGAAGAATCCGATTTTCGATTATGTTTTTCATGTATGTAAAAGTAGAACTGACTGAAGCATAAACAGTTAATAATGATCCCAGAAATGCTAAAACATCCTCTGCATCGATTTTAGCAAAATCTCCATTGTAAGCATTATAAAAAATTGAAACTGAGAAATAGATACCAATTGCGATTAGAAGAAAAATGGTGAGAAGCGAATTGTAGTAAACAAACTCAGTTTTGAAGCGATTATAGAGGTTCTTAATTATACTTATCATTTATATTCCTATGGCGAATGGCGACTAACATGGTAAAGCACGTAGTTCGTATAAACTCCCAGTCATACCTGTTTCTGTTTTTATCTATAAAATTCCATAACCCGACTTTTATACGAATGTACCAGATCTTGTCGCCTATAACCCCAGCGCTCCCACCCACCACACTACAACGTTACATCCCTTATGTCCACTCCTTTCGTTAGCCCGACTATAATGTATGAGTTAGTCTCCCGACCTGAAATATTCCCGCATCCCATAATGTCACACCCGTAGTATATAGCATATGTATGCACCAGCAGCACAGACCGCCGGGCTGAAAACAGAGTCATCGAAACAGGGGACAGCAAATCACAAATCCGTTGAAAAATAAAGGAGAGTCAGCTTTTCTGGCTTTCTTTGTTATCAAATCATTTATAGTATGCTTAGCATTACGGATAATGGGGTAAAGGGCGAGGGGATCATGATCACAGGCGAGATAAAAACAAAGGTAGATAAAATATGGGATACGATGTGGTCGGGGGGGATCTCCAATCCCCTCTCTGTTATTGAACAGCTCACATACCTCCTGTTTATCAAGGGTCTTGATGAGACCCATACGAAGAGGGAACGCAAGGCAGAGCGTTCAAAGAAGCCCATTGAGGAACCCATATTTGCGTCAGATCAGGATGAGCTCCGCTGGTCCCGATTCAAGGAGACTGCCCCGGAGAAGATGTTTGAGACGGTCCGGGACCGGGTCTTTCCCTTTATCAAAGAGCTGAAGGTCTCCCATGACGACGATGATACGGGGAGCACCTATACCCATCATATGAAAGATGCCCTTTTTATGATGCCCACACCCCGGGTTCTATCCAACGTTGTGGACCAGCTGGACGGGATCGATATGTCCGATAAGGACACCAAGGGGGACCTCTATGAGTATATGCTGGGTAAGATCGCAAGCGCCGGGCAAAATGGCCAGTTTCGCACGCCCCGCCATATCATCAAGCTCATGGTGGATATGACGGCCCCCACCGCCGACGATAAGATCTGTGATCCGGCCTGTGGCACGGCTGGATTTCTTGTGGCCGCCTCGGAGTATCTCCACGAACACCACCGGGAGACCATTTACAAGAATGCTGCGGCAAGGAAGCGTTTCAACGAGTCCACCTTTCACGGCTATGATTTTGATTCGACCATGCTCCGTATCGGCAGTATGAACATGCTCCTCCACGGTGTGGAGAATCCCGATATCCGCTATAAGGACTCCCTGGCCCAGACCGACCAGGACGATGCCGATAAATACTCCCTGATCCTCGCCAATCCACCCTTTGCCGGGAGTCTGGATTACGAGTCCACGGCGAAGGATCTCTTGCAGATTGTAAAAACCAAATCCACAGAACTCCTCTTTCTGGCCCTCTTTTTGAGACTGCTTCAGAATGGGGGGAGGGCCGCTGTGATTGTCCCCGACGGGGTTCTATTTGGTTCTTCCAATGCCCACAAAACCCTGCGAAAGATCCTGGTGGAAGACCAGAAGCTGGATGCCGTGATCTCCATGCCCTCCGGTGTATTCAAGCCCTATGCCGGTGTCTCCACCGCCATTCTCCTTTTTACAAAGACCAACTCCGGTGGAACCGATAACGTCTGGTTTTACAACATGCAGTCCGATGGCTTTTCCCTGGATGACAAGCGAACCGTACAGGATACAAGCGATCTGCCCGATATCTTAAAACGGTGGAAGAAACTCAGCGGCGAATCGAAGCGAAAGCGCACCGACCAGAGCTTTCTTGTGCCGAAAGACGAGATCGCTGGGAACGATTATGATCTATCCATCAACCGCTACAAAGAGGTCATATACGAAGCCGTGGAGTATGATCCGCCAAAAGTGATCCTCGAAAAGCTGGTGAACCTGGAGAGTGAAATTGTAAAGGGTCAGAAAGAGCTGGAGAAGATGCTGAAATGATGGGTCGGGATTATCATAGCAGGTTTTTAACCGCGAAAAACGCGAAAGGCGCGAAAAGGTGCATGGGCCTCTCACGGAGCACACGGGGGACACGGAGGGATGTGTTTAGAAATGGCGTGTCGCATACGAATGATGGTTTTGCGTGTGGGGTGATGGTATGAAGTGGCCTGTAAAGTCTCTCAATAGTGTTTGCAACATAATAATGGGGCAAGCGCCTAATGGAGATTCATATAATCAGATTTGCGAAGGATTGCCATTGGTAGCCGGAGCAGGTGACTTTGGACCACAATTCCCGATTGTTAAGAAGTATACGACACAAGCATCAAAGATCAGTCAAAGGAATGATATTATACTTGGTATTCGAGCTTCTATTGGTGCAAAGGTTTTAAGTGATAGGGAATATTGTCTGGGACGTGGTGTTGCAGGAATACGTCCGTATGCTGACCTTGATATTCGATATTTATGGCATTGGCTCGATAGTATAGCATCAGAATTAAAGGGTAAAGGGCGAGGTGCAACTTTTCTACAGGTTACACGCAAAGACATACATGAACTCCAAATCCCCCTTCCGCCGCTGGAGGAGCAGAAGCGGATTGCTGCGATTCTGGACGCTGCCGATACTCTCCGGG
>JBNKQE010000163.1:0-10276 GCA_050295715.1 Leptospirales bacterium | reverse complement strand
ATTTAATTCTGAAAACCAGGATGGACGTTCCAGATCAGCCGGAAACGCATCACCGGCCAGTATCTTTTTCAGCTGTTCTGTTTCATCAGAATCAAGAACCACCTCTCCTGCAGGCAGTATCTCAATTGATTTTACTTTTTCTCGAGCAATTTGAGTATCCGGTTCAAAAAGTCGTATTGTTTCGGGTATTGTATCAAAAAAATCAAAACGAACAGGCCCCGGCAAATTCACCGGGAAGACATCAATAATAGAGCCCTTGCGACAGAAATCTCCCGGAATATCGACTCTGTCATTTCTATTATATCCAAGTTGAATCAGGTCTTTTACAAGTCTGTCAGGATCATATTCAATTTCTTCTATAATAGTTAAAGACTTTCCGGTAAACCTCTCAGGATGAGGCATTTTTCTGAGCATTCCTTCCGGCGATGTAAACACGACATATGGTTGGCCAGAAAGAATCTGATAAAAGCTTCGGATCCTCTGCCGGGTAATATCGTGACTCCAGCCGGAAAACTCATAGGGAATACCCTCATACCCCGGAAGAAATAAGACTCTCTGCTCACCGAGAAAAAAACCAGCATCCTGAGAGAGCTTTTCGGCCTCCTGATTTGACGAAGCCACTACAAGAACAGATCGGCCATTTGCATCAGCCTCAATTTCTTCTCTCTTCCGGACTTTCTTTTTAACAGAGGATTTCTTATTCGCTTTTGTGGGTTTTGAGACTTCCGGGTTAGTAGCAAGAAATACAGAAGAGCAAAGAAAGGCAAAGGAACCCGACGGCACTCCGGTAATATCGAGAACCTCGGGATTGTTGAGTATCTCCGTTCTCATTCGAGTAAGGGAGTATCTTATTAAGGTATCTATCACAACAGAACAAATACCTGGCAATAAAACCAGGTAACCTTACAACCAATCTTTATTGTCCCTTTTATCGAACAAGAACTTTTCCTGACCATATAGAACCATACCTGGATAACATGCAAAAGTATGTAGACATTCTTAAGAAATAACCTCTTAAGTTATTAATAAGGCTATCCTTAAATACTCGCCAGATCCGTGTTAAGAAGCTCAATTGAATCAGGAAGTGATACTTTTTTCATTGCTATTTTGAGGTGGGGTTTCAGGTTGCTGGCGGTTTTCATCCCCATACACGATCTTATAATATCCGGTGATATTCCCACTCGCATCATATTCAGTGCGAATGCATTTCGAATCATAATCACTTTTACATTTCCCAAAAGAAAATAATTACTGGCTCTATCGAGAAACCGGTTCACAGTTGAGGGCGTTAAAGCGACCGCTACACCCTGACTCGTTTGTTTCACACTGAAAAGAGGATCATCAGCCTTCTTCCTTTTCATTATTCGTTCCAGATCGCTCTGCAATGAATGAACCACAGGAAATTCTTTCAATATATGGACCGCACCATTTTTGCGCTTGATTTGAAAGGTCCATCTCACGGGATCGAAATCTCTAACCCTCAGACCGAGAACCTCATTCAAAAGTAACCCCCTGGAATACAGCAGGCGTACTATAACATTGGGCAGTTCGCCCCGCCTGTAATCAAACAGTCTCTTCAATTCATAAGCGGTCAGCCATCTCAACGGCCCTGCTTCATCCGGAATCTTTACATTCAAATAAATACCACTGTGCCTCCTGAAAGAGTGAATTATATAAAGTGCATGTTCATCCACAATCTTTTTACTGCTAATAAAATCGGGAAAGATTCTTCCCAGATATAGCTCCAGAAGATCTTTACTATATCCGTCCGGGTGGACCCCTGTTACAACTGGAAATAACTCGCGATACAGACGCACATGTTCGAGCCTGTAATTCTCATGGGAAAACAAAGATCTGCAAACCATCCAATCCTCCTTATTCACCACACACTCAATACACGACACCATATCGCTATCCACTACTTTTCAATATTTTTTCAGGAAAAATATGATTTACAAAACGACAAAAAGGTATATTATTCCGCATAATGCAGGAGTTGTTCAGGTGATATATTCAGGCAACTGGCTCAAACGACGATGTATTATGATAAACGACATATTTCCAAAATCATAATAAAATCCTCCGTAATAGTATTGAGTTCCCGCTCCAATATCCTTTTGAATACTTCTCCAACCAATGAAAAATATATTCAATTCAATCGTCATTTCAAACATCACCGGATTATCAGGCCGCAATCCAAACATAGAAATATTATGTCCTGAATAGCTGCCCGGAGAACTAAAATTAATAGATTTTATACCTGCAAACAACTATTCATCTTGTTTTTCAAAACCGAAGATGTAAATAAGACATACAGCACAATTTTTACGTGTTCCTTCGAAGATTTTCCGGTACAGTAAAATTTGTTAACAAAAAAAGGTAATTAGATGAATCGTAGACTCCCAATTCTTATAACTCTATTCTTTTCATTATTTATTCAAACGACACTGCACAGTCAGCAGGAGTCAGGGGGACCTGGAATTGCAGAAGAGGAACTCCAGGGACCAAGAGTTAATTTCATTAATCGAAGCAATCGACGGGCAACCGATACAAAACGCCAGAGAGAATATGATATTGGCCGCATACTTGCAAAGAGCGTTTTAAACTCAAACCAGGGAGATGAAGGAAACATCACCGTTCAGCGAATATTCGATCGAACAAAAGAGGGATACGGAGCGGATATTATCAGGATCTCGACCCGGAGTAATTACGGACATATAAATGGAATAAACCGAATAATAGCCGGTTATCTGGAAAAAACATTTGAGTACAATACTGATGATGGAATGGTTGTAGGTCGAGTCATCCTGGATTACAACGCCCGCCATCGAGGCGATATGAAGATACTTGCAAAATACGATCCCGATGTTGTATCTGCTATCAATAAAAAAACTCTAGGTATTGATAAAAATTACAGAAAATGGCCCGGAAATACGGAAATCATAGTACCGCTTAAAAAGAACCTGGTTCGTCCAAATGGTACAGACCTGGATACGGGGGAGGTATCAAAGGACACAGATGTTTCAAAAGAAGATAAGTCTGATCTAGGCCGTATCAAAGATGAAAGGCGCAGTGAAGATATTGGCCGCCTTGAAGAAAAGCAGAAAGACCTGCAGCAGGAACAGTCTCAACTACAGAACGATCAGAAGCAGCTGGAACAGGAAAAAGAAAATATTGATAAACAGCTGGAAAATACGAAACGAAAAATCCAGGAAATGCAGAAAGATCCTACAAAGACTGCTGAGGTAGAACAACAAAAAGCAATCCAGGAAGATCTCCAGCAAGAGAAAAAAGATCTCGAAAACCAGATTGATGAAAACAAGCAAAAACAACAGGAGAACGCACAGACACAGGAAGAGGTAAAAAAACAGCTTGAAGAGACAAAAAATGAACCAGCTGAATCAGCAGCCGGAAGCGGCGATGCGGATGGCAGCCCAGTAGATTCCGGGACATCATCCAGTCAGCCTGCACCGGCAGAGGTTGAAAAAATACTTGAGGAAAATAAGCAACTTAAAGAGCAACTGGATGAACAGGAAAAAATGAGTCCCAATGTTGTTTCGAATAAGATCCTCTTCCTTCGCGTCCTCAAATATATTCAGGGAGGGCATTACAATAATGAGTTGTGGCAGATCGATCCAGTTAAAGACGATGCACTGCGGCGAGGTCCTTATACACAAATTTGTGGCAGGGATTTTACGGCCATAGAAAATGCAGGCGTTTTAATTATTGGTTATGAAGGATCAGATCACACGGATGAACGTCATCATCTGATATTACTGGATCCGGACACTCTTGCATTTCGCTCTGCATCCACTGAGAATATATTCTGGCGAACACCAATAATTTACAGAGATAACGCCATATTTGTTTATGAAATATTCGACAATCAGTATTACCTGAGCCGCTTTGGCCTGGACTTGAAACTTCAGGTAAGAAGCCAGGTTGCCGTAAATCCGGATTCAGATATAACTTTCTATAACGAAAAAATATATGTAACAGGAAAAGCGGACAGTGCCGGACAGACTACTATTCAGGTTTTCAACAGAGACGATCTCAAGTCTATAAAGACGATTGAACCCTGATTTTCACGAATCCGTTACAGGAGTATTCGCATTTCATAGGTTCAGGCATCGCATATTCGGCCCTGCGCAATACTAAATGGAACGTGTCGATTTACTCACGAATGGATTATTCCCAATAAACAGGTTTATATTGAGGTTTAGTATAATAATTGACGGTTACGAAACGAGACATCAGTCTTCTTTATAGTTATAATTGAAATCCCTGTATTTCGGCACAAACCCGTTCAATTCAAGAAATTCACGAGCGTCCTTCTCGCTCGTAAAACTATTATTTCGTAAGACATTCTCTTCTATTACAATGGAGGAAATATCATTGGCACCACTGTGAAGTGCAAGTCCTCCCAGAACCGGTCCCAGTACCATTACAGAGGTCTCAATATGGTCAATATTATCCAGAAAAATTCGGCTGATCCCGAGAACCTTAAGATACTCATGGGGAGGAACGGGTCTCACATAAAAATCTTTTGTTTGCCTTTGAAACGTCCATGGTATGAAAGCAAGAAATCCACCGGTTCTATCCTGTATCTGACGAATGAGTGAAAGATGCTCTATGACTTCTTCTTGTGTTTCACTGGAACCAAAAACAATATTGGCTGTCCCTGGAAGACCCTCGCGATGACAGGCTTCCATAACATCGACCCATTCCTGGACAGTAGCCTTCAATGGGGAGAGAATCTCCCGCATTCTCTCTGTTAATATTTCAGCCCCGGCTCCAGGAACAGAGTCAAGACCGGCCCCCTTCAAGACCTGTAGTAATTCTTTCATTTCCAGACCTGAGACCCTGGCAAGGTGAAGTAGCTCAACAGGTGAAAAGGCTCGAATATGCATTCTTTCACCGAAATGCCCCTTTACAAACTTGAGAATATCCGTATAATAATCAAGAGGCAATTCGGGATGCACCCCGCCCTGCAAAAACATTTGGGTGGCTCCCAGTTTCTCGGCCTCAATCATTTTTTCAAGAATCTGTTCTTTTGTAAGTACGTAATAATCTGAATCAAGGTTTGCCTTAAAGCTGCAAAAACTGCACTGAATCGAGCAATAATCGGTATAATTAACAATTCGAAAGAGCGTATAAGAGGCCACCGCTGGATCTGTTTTTCTATTTCGTAATTCACGGGCAACCATCTGAATTTTCAGAAAGTCGCCCTCTCTGTAAAGATCCAGAGCCTCCTGTTCGGTAATTCGTTCTCCATCAAGGGCTTTAACAAGAATATTATCAGTTGAAGATTGTACAGAAAAGGGCATATGCTAAAAAAATTGGTCCCGGATAGCACGAACAGCTTTTTTCTAATCTTCAGCGGCATCGAAATAATCATAATTCAGATAGGACTTTACTCTCTGCATTAATATGGTACGATTTTCCATCGATGTATTTGAGAACTTGCTTTCATCACCTATCGTAAAGGGACTTCCCGGAATCAAATAAGTTGACGAAGCAGGAAACAGTAGTGTAAGTGATTCTCCTGAAATTGCTGCCGAAGCCATCTGATAAGTCAAGGATGCCTGTAAGTTATGCCCTCTTGAACAGGACATATCGCAGTGTAATATTTATTACTTTTTATTCGTCTACAATCTTGAGATATTCATATAGTGAATTATTGACAGATTTGCAGAGTAATATATACGCAAGTTACAATCAGTGTGCAATTGATTTGCGAACAAACCGGGATTTCCCTGCTAAATTAAAACAAATTTAATAAGAACTCTTCTATTCCGGAACTCCGGTATAAGTGGGCGAATCATAATAAAATAAAATATATGATTGAATTATTTTTGAAAATCATTTATTACAATATGGTAAATGGAAAATCGTTTCATGTAATAGATAAAAAGTCTAACTGAGCAGTAACAGTACAAAAAAGAGTTATATTTCTGATCAATCATACCAGGGAGTCGAGTTTTGGGGAATCGAATTATCATTGTTGCAAACAGATTACCGGTAACGGTAAATGTTGATGAAAAGGGCATAAGTTACAAACAGAGTCCAGGAGGGCTTGTCACGGCTCTCGGTTCTCTTAAAGGAAGCCATGAGCAAGTATGGATCGGTTGGCCGGGACAGCTGGATCTCTCTGCAGTAGATCCGAATAAAATACGAGAAGACCTGAAAAAAGAATTTAACGCGTATCCTGTATTTTTGAATCGAAAAGAGCTTAAGAATTATTACTACGGTTTCTCCAACCGGGTTCTCTGGCCGGCACTCCATTATCTACCCACGCATATTGAGTATGAAGAGAGATTCTATCAAAGTTACAAACAGGTTAACCAGAGGTTTGCTGACCATGTTATTGAACTTCTTCAAAATGGTAATCGAGATGATGTAGTATGGGTCCAGGACTATCAGCTCATGCTCGTTCCGGGAATGGTTCGCGAAGCCATTCCCGATGCAAAGATTGGTTTTTTTCTACACACACCATTTCCATCGTCTGAGCTATTCCGAGCTCTTCCTCATAGAGAGGAACTCCTGCAGGGACTTCTTGGAGCAAGCCTTGTTGGTTTTCATACATACAGTTACCAGAGGCACTTTCGCTCAAGTGTTCTGCACATACTCGGAATAGATTCCGAAATGGATATAATAGAGTTAGAAACTCACCTTGTTAAAGTCGGGGTATTTCCAATAAGCATTGATCCGGATAAAATTGATAATATTATCGAATCTACTGAAATAAATAAAGATCTGGAGATTGTCCGCCATATTACGCGCGGCCGGCGAATGATTCTCAGTGTGGATCGCCTTGATTATACAAAAGGAATACCGGAAAGACTGAAGGCTTATAAAAAATTTCTTCAAAGGAATCCGGAACTTGTTAAAGATTTCGTACTCATTCAAATTGCTGTACCATCGCGAACTGAAATCCCGGATTACCGTCACCTGAAAGACCAGGTAGAAATTCTCGTACAGGATATTCTTGATACATTTGAAACAGAAGAAGAACCTCCTCTCCATTATATGTACAAGCAGGTACCCTTCAGCCGGCTCTGTGCCTTTTATAAAGAAGCGGAGGTTGCTCTCGTCACTCCGCACTTTGACGGTATGAACCTTGTTGCCAAGGAATACGTTGCATCTCAGAAAAATAGCGGAGTACTTATTCTCAGTGAACTTGCAGGTGCGGCATCCGAACTTGGAGAGGCATTAATTATAAATCCATGGAATCCGGAACAAATATCATTTGCGCTTGAAGAAGCGATTGAAATGCCGCAGGGTGAACGAAGACGTAGAATGTCAGCCATGTATGAGAAAGTAAAGCGCAACAATGTGTTTTACTGGTCTCACTCATTCTTAAATGAGATTATGGATTTTTATGATCAGGATACAACCCAGGAAGCAGGAACAATCTATATCAATTATAGAGTAAAAGATGACATTATTGATAGAATACGCAATGCGAAAACCCCACTGATCATCTCAGATTACGATGGAACCCTTACTCAGCTTGTGAAAGTCCCCTTCAGCGCAAGACCGGACGGGGACCTACGAGAATTACTGGAGGAGTATACCCGGGGACGCATCGATATGGGAATCGTATCTGCCAGACAGAAGAGTGATGTGGAAGATTGGCTTGGCTCATTTAATTTGATATTATCCGCAGATCATGGGCTCTGGATTCGCTGGAAGGATGAGAGGTCCTGGCATAAAATGGTTGAGGAATACAACATGTCATGGTACACTACGGTTCAAGATATTTTCAACCAGTTCAACCTTAAAACACCGGGAGCTTTTACGGAAGAGAAGGAAGCATCTATAGCCTGGCATTACAGACTCTCCGATCCTACCTTCGGCAAATGGCAGGCAAGAGAGCTAACAATGCACCTCAATGAGATCCTGGCCAATCAACCTGTTGAGGTTATCAATGGAAAATCCGTAGTTGAGATTCGCGTTCAGGGAATCCACAAAGGAAACCTGATCCACCGCATTGATCAACTGGATCACTCTTATGATTTCATTATGGCAATTGGTGACGACGCAACGGATGAACACCTTTACACATCTCTCCCCGAGGACTCCATAGGTGTAAAAGTGGGAAGCGGCGTAACTCATGCACGTTACAGGATTAAGAACGTCGCCGATGTAAGACTATTACTCAAAGATATTTCCAGAGAAGTCAATAATTAAGTAAGACAATCTGGCAGAATATTGTAATATCTACAGGGAGTTTTTTGGGTGAACCAAAATGTTTTTATCAGTAAATCTGTTTTGCAAACAATTTTCTTGAATACTCCCCTGTCCATATCGCAGATGATTTTACACATACGATGGTGATTTGATTTCGCAGATTGCTTTTTTGTATGTATTTTTGTAATCAACGTAACGTCGTAAACCCGGTCCGCGATCATCTACGAATTCCCTTTCGCCCCATTCCGTCATTTTGAGCGAATACCGGCGTCATTTTCCATATGACACGCGGAACGAGAGTAAGTGAAACAAGTCAATGGTTACAATGACGAGTGTCATAGTTGACCGGTATTGTGCGCTTTACAGTATTTACAAGCAAAGAAAGAATTGAAAAGTTCGAAGTCCCCTGGATACGATGGGAAGCTTCGCTTTTTATAGAAAGGCTGCGGACAATCTGGGCATGGATGTGGTTGAAGTTAAAGAGATGACTCCTAACCTGATAAAGCATTATGGCTGTGTTCACGATGAGCTTGTAATGCGAAAAACCGAAATCAATGAGCATATAAGCGAGGCCTATATAAATCGCATGCTCACAGGACTGAACCACTGGATCAAAGTCGGCAATGAGGGTCAACTGAGCTGGGGTACAATTCACCTGAGAAAAAGATAACCTTTTTTATCATTGCCGGAAAAAGGCCCCGTATCTCGATCGAACTGGATATCACGACCTCATGGATCAGTCGTGTGACGAACTAACTCAAATAACGGTGGTAAGGCCTCGAAGACCACTTTGGGAACCGGTTTGCTACACAAATATCCTTGCACGGTATAGCAGCCGAAATCCCGCAGTATATCCGCCTGCTCTACTGTTTCCACTCCCTCTGCCACCACATGCTGATCCAGGCTTTGGGCAATGGAAATGATTGCCTTGACCAGTTCTGCATTATGCCCTTTATCGGTCAATCGGCGGGTGAACAAACGGTCGATCTTCAACGTATCGATCGGAAAACGTGCGAGATAACTCAATGATGAATAACCCGTGCCGAAGTCGTCAATGGCGATAGTAATCCCCATATCGCGAAACGCATGCAGTATATCCAGCACCGAACCATCCTTATCCAGTAACAGGCTCTCAGTAATTTCAAGCTCGATCCATTCCGGTCGGCATCCTGTCTGAGTCAGCACATCGCATACAGTTTTCACCAAATCACCCGACTGGAACTGGCGTGCCGACAAGTTGATTGCAACTTTGTGCAACGCTTTACCCTCCTCATTCCATTCGCATGCTGTACGACAGGCCGTACGCAACACCCACACTCCGATATCTACGATCAGACCGCTATCTTCCGCAATGGAAATGAATTTTTCCGGAGACAACATCCCTCTTTCCGGATGATTCCAGCGCAGCAGCGCCTCCGAGCCATTGATATACCCATCCGACAGGTTCACCTTGGGCTGAAAATACAGTTCTAGTTCGTCGCCCCCCAGACCCCGCCGCAGATCACTCTCCAGCATCAGGCGCTCGTTAGCACTTTCAGTCAGCTCCCGGGAATAGAAGCGGAAGTTGTTGCGTCCGGATCGCTTGGCGAAATACATAGCCGAATCAGCCTGTTTAAGCAAGTCATCCGCGTCTTCACTATCCGCCGGATACAAAGAGATGCCGATGCTGCTGCCAACAAACACTTGCTTGCCATCCAACACAAAGGGTAGTTTAAAGGATTCCTGTATCTTTCTGGCGATTCTCCCCAGGTCGTCACCCGAACGCACTTCCTGCACCAGGATGGCAAACTCGTCACCGCCCAGCCGTGCCACTGTGTCATAGCCACGCAAACAGGAGCTCAAACGGCTGGCCGCCTCACGCAACAAGAGGTCGCCCACCGGATGTCCGAACGTGTCGTTCACCTCCTTAAAATGGTCCAGGTCCAGCATCATCACTCCTGACTGTTTCCCATGTCGGACGGATTCCGTCAGCATCCGGTTCAGGCGATCAAGGAACAGTGCGCGGTTCGGCAACTGCGTCAGCGGGTCAAAAAATGCCATCCGGTGTATCAACTGACGCTGTTGGCTCAACTCAGTAATATCA
>JBNKQE010000162.1:0-10318 GCA_050295715.1 Leptospirales bacterium | reverse complement strand
AATCTGTTACTTATTCTCTGAATCAGGTTTGATCGATGCGGTGGATATTAAATTGAGCCTGTTTGTATGTGCAAAATATTTCCATTGAAATTATATAATAATTAATGTTTTATTTTGAAAATGAAAAAAATATTTAGGGAGGATACAAATGCCTGCATATTTATCACCAGGTGTTTACGTGGAAGAAGTTCCCTCCGGCATTCAGCCGCTTGAGGGAGTTGGTACATCCACAGGAGCTTTTGTCGGTCTCGCTGAGAAAGGTTCAACGGATACGCCGGTATTAATTACAAACTTTACGCAGTTTGTAAATGAGTTCGGCGGATTTATGCCTAATAGTTACCTTGCTTACGCGGTTTACTCTTTCTTCGCAGAAGGAGGAAGCAGATGTTACGTTGTGAGAGTTGCATCAACGGATGCAACGGCCTCAACTCTAACGATCAATGATGGTGCAGGGACACCGGTTGATCTTTTTAAAGTGGATGCTCGGTCAGTAGGTTCGTGGGGGGATCAAATAAGCGTTTCTATAGCAGAACCGTCGACTGCAGATTCCCTGACACATTTCAAAATGATTGTTACATACAATGAAACAATCGATGGTGAATATCCAACAGTAACAAATGTCGTGGAAATGTATGATAACATTTCTCTTGATACAATTGAGAGTAAGGTTAACGGAATTTCTTCGTTTGTGAATGTTACAAGAATCGCTATGACCACAGATCGTCCAGCGGTTACTGAGAATGATTATTTTCTAGCCAGTGGGTTCGACGGAAGTCTTGCTCCGGAATTTATTGGAAATTCAGAGACACGAGTTGGTCTCTATGCGTTTGATGTGATTGATGATATTAATATTGTGGCTATTCCGGATATTGCCGGAGATCGGAGCAATATTATTCTCGCCATGAACTATTGTGAGCAGCGACAGGATTGTTTCTTTCTGGTAGATCCACCTCTTGGTGTAACTCCTCAGGAAGTGGAAGCATTCAAAGATGGAACAGGAACGGAACAAGCTTTTAATTCTGCAAGTGCGGCTCTTTACTATCCATGGGTGTTGGTCAAAGATCCTTTGACAAAAATTACTCGTGCGATTCCACCTTCCGGTGTGGTTGCAGGAACATTTTCGGCAACGGATTCGCTGCGAGGAGTGCATAAGGCACCCGCCGGTACAAGCGATGGTTTTTTGAACTCCGTTGTGGGGATCGAGAAGCTGATAACCAAAGGCGAACAGGATGTGCTCAATCCAAAGGGAATTAATGTAATTCGATCGTTCCCGGGAACAGGCATTGCAATCTGGGGAGCGCGAACATTGTCATCCGTTGGTGAATGGAGATATGTAAACGTGCGACGTCTGATGATGTATATCAAGGAATCATTGGATCAGGGAACTCAGTTTGTTGTCTTTGAACCTAACAGTCCTGTACTATGGGGTCAGGTTAGACGTACAATTAACGCATTTCTGACACGTGTTTGGCGCGATGGGGCTCTTTTTGGTGCAAAACCAGAAGATGCTTTTTTTGTTAAGGTGGATGAAGAAAACAATCCTCCTGAAGTTCGCGATGCGGGTCAACTTATCGTTGAAGTTGGAGTGGCTCCGGTGAAACCTGCTGAGTTCGTAGTAATTCGAATCAGTCAGCAAACACAATCGGCGGAGTAAGGATAAAACAGGAACAATAAGGAGTGTATTGGTATGTCTACAGGTGTTAGAAACGATCCTTATCGTAATTACAGGTTTCGTGTTGAAATTGACGGGGTACAAACTGCATCGTTTTCCGATGCAACTATACCTGGTAGCAATACGGCCAGTATTGATTACAGAGAAGGAACAGATCCGAATCATGTACGGAAGCTTTCCAGCATGAATAGCTTTGGAAATCTCACTCTCAAGAAGGGTGTCACAAATTCTATGGAGCTATACAACTGGCATAAAGCCGTAATGCAGAGCGGAGCGACGAATGCAAGAAAAAACATCTCGCTCGTTCTGGTGGATGAATTCGGGAATGATAAAGCTCGATGGGATATTGTAGAATCCTGGCCAATTAAATATGAAACGGCCGGATTTACTGCGAAAGGAAACGATGTTCTCGTTGAAACCATTGAGCTCGTTAATGAGGGTATAACCCGGGTAGCCTGATCCAAGCAACTTCAGGCAATGGAGAATAGTTAATGCAATGGGAGAAGAAATTTGAAAATGTTACAAACCGAGCATGAATTCGAATTGCCGAAGGGCTATGTGGATCCGGAATCCGGAGTGCTACAGAAAAAGGGGAGTATGCGCCTAGCGACAGCCGGAGATGAGATCTTTCCCCTGAAAGATCCTCGTGTACAACAAAATCCCGGTTATCTGAGCGTAATACTCCTCTCCCGAGTGGTAACGCGTCTGGGGAGCATAGACAACATATCGCCAAGATTAATCGAAGGATTATTTGCGGCAGATTTTACATATCTGCAGGAAGTCTACAATCGAATAAACGGTGGAGAAACTCAGTCAGTCGAAGTCGAATGTCCCCGGTGTGAAAATAGATTTCAAGCGGAGGCACCCCCCGCGGGGGAGGAATGAAAGGCTATCCTTTAGAAAGATTACATGAAGAGATAGCCTTTCTAGCCTACTACCTGCACTGGGATTATACTTTGCTAATGAACCTCGATCACCAGGAGCGTCAGCAATGGGTGAGCGAAGTAAATGAGATCCATAAGAAACTTGGAGAAGAGAGTGGAGAGAAATCCATAGAAACTCTCCTTTGAGAAATAGCATAAGAATCAGAACGCCATGCAAATGGCGTACTGTTTTAAAAAAGAATCGTTTTCGGTCAGCAAGAAAAGGCCCGAATCACAGGAGAAAATAAAATGGGATTAATACCAACGGGACTGAGCGGGGCCCTGAACTACGGGAAAAAAAAAGTAGGATTTCGAACGGATCCATACACAGGATTCAACTTTCATGTAGAAATAGATGGCTTGATAGTAGGCGGATTTTCAGAAATATCCGGACTATCGATGAGCACAAAAGTAGAATCAATTCAGGAAGGAGGGAGCAACAATGGAGCTAAAGTATTCCCATCTCAAACCACGTATACAAATCTAGTATTGAGCCGTGGCATATCCGACGTAGACATGATGTATGGATGGTATAAGGACGTAATAAGCGGACATGCCAGGAGACGTAACATGACAATATTTCTACTGGATGAGAATAGCCTACCGATTACGTGGTGGGATATAATTAACGCGGTGCCCATAGGCTGGGACGGACCAAGCTTAAACGCCTCGCAGGCAGGAGTAGCGACAGAGAAAATAACAATCGCCTACGAAAGATTTGAAAGACCACTGGTAGCAAGAGCCGCGTCGACAGTAAGAAACTTAGGGACCGGAGTAGCAGGATTGTTCTGAAAACCGTAAAAGGAAGGATCAGAATTCAGAATGGGCCGGGAAGTGACTTTTGAGTTGAGAACAAAAGAGTTGAAGTAAAAAGCAAAAAAGCGAAGAGCAGAAGAAGGGAAGCGAAGGACAGAACCATGGGCGAAGAATTTATGGGACCGGTTCAAGGTCCGGAAAGTAAGAAAAAATCGGACAGCGGGTGGTTCAATGGTTTGAACGACGCAGAATACAAACGTAGACAGGATCCCTCTCATCGTCGCGAGTTTACAGGGCAGCAATATCCGTATCAGATAGACTACAAAGATCGATCAATCAATCGATCAATCAATCGATCAATCAATCGATCAATCAATCGATCAATCGATCAATCAATCGATACGGAATGGATTACAGAGGGGGAGGGGGCACAAGCATATCCGTGAATCTCGGCGAAAGGATACGGATAGGCCAATCCACAAGCAAAGGATTCCACCAGCCATGGAAACTCAGTAATGTGGGAAATCTCAGAGTAGATTCTCCATCCAGTCCGGCTGAAAAAGAGGCGGAAGAGTTTGCAATTGAATACAGCAAGGATTCGTCCACTGAGAAAACGCAATCATCTACTACAATTAATTCGTCGCTCCACTTAAGTACAACGAATTCCGGTTCTACATCTACAGATGCAAATACAGCTATCACAGCGGATAGCGCAAACACAACCTCCACCACCGATAGCACAAATACTATAAACGCATCGGGAGCCACGGAGGGCACGACCCTTGATGCGAAACAGCAAATAAAAGTTGAGACTGCGCTACAGGAGAGAGGCACTCCCCTTCCGGAAGCGCAGAAGAACACCTTCGAGCAAAAGTTAGGGCGAACTTTAGGGGAAGTGAGAATTCATACAGGAGCAGTTGCCGAGGAAGCGGCGGACTCCATCAATGCAAGGGCGTTTACGACAGGTAAAGACATCGTATTCGGGGCCGGAGAATACAGACCGGAAACGAGGGAAGGGACCCAGCTGCTGGCTCATGAGATGGCCCACGTGGCGCAGGCTGGTGAGACGATCAAGCGGGCTCCGAAAGAAGGGGACGATGTACATTCCATTCGCTCGCAAATTCCTGCGGAATATGGAAATGGAATGGGAGATACCCCGATAATTCAAGGTAGCAAGCCATGGTTATACCAGTTAGGACTTGCAATTAAATCCAATGAGGAATCCATAGTAACAGTAGGAGCAGAAGTAAAATATCATATAGATTATGAAAAGCTCATGCTTGTGGGTGGGGAAAATCCGCGGACCATAAAATGGTTTGTTCAAAATGAAAATCAGGGAGAGAAAGAATTAAAAGAAAAAGAAAACGAATTGGATATATACTTGAAAGCAGGTAGGCCGGGGAAACATCGAATCATAGCCAGAGAGTATGTGAACGGAACAGCTGTTAAAGAGGGAGTATATGAGCAAAGCGTAATGGTGGGAAATCCGAAGATCCTAAAGTTGAGCCATATGGAAAAAATGGCGAGATCGATGGAGCGTTCCCATGTCTGGGATGAAATAAAAACTGAGATAGGCGACCCGGGAGCCCTTGTCGCATCGATGGTGGGAATAAGTGCGATTCTAATTCTAATAGCAGAAACCGGTTACGGCCTTGCCGCAGAGGTAATAGCGGGAATCATCGCAGCGGCATTCTTAGAAATATCAATAGAGAATCTATATTACGGAATAGTGGATTTGAGTGACTTTATCCGGATCAGTGGATATGCGGGGCGGCAGCCTGATCTGGATAAGGCTGGAGATAAATTCGGTAAGGCGATAGCGAAGATCGGTGTAAACTCATTGTTGCTGGTGGTGTCATATTTAGGAGCAAGAAGATCGTTCTTAAAGGTAAAGAAGCAGATTCTGGATGCCCGAGCTGCGTCGGTAAATGGAGGCTTTAAAAAAGGAATAAGGCAGGAAAAAGGAGCAAGTGAGGGTTGGCGTGAAGAAGTAAGAAGCAATCGGGGAAAAAGACTAGGTAAAGGTCTTGACGATTCAAAAAAGATGAGGAAAAGTGGGATAAGTAAAAGCATCACACCGGGGTTGAAATTCGATGGTAGGCTTGGAAAGCTTGTTCAACACGCAAAGGATTGGGATGTTTCACTTTCAGGTGGTCCACAGGCTGTTGCTGCAAGAGTCGAAAAAATTGTGTGGCACTTCTATAATAATGTGCAAATAATAAAGCAAGGATCTTGGAGAGGCGGTATTGAGGATGCATTCTTTTACAGCAATGGAAAACACATTGTTGTAACTAAGTCGGACGGTACCTTTATTACAATTCTAAAAAATGCCCATGCGAATAAATGGTTTCAGAACGCAGATAAAATTTGGAGCAAATAAATGGATTCGATTCTGGCAAAATATAGAGAAGCGCTTAGGCCTATTTTGCATACAAAGGTTGAAAGAATAATTTTATTAATATGGCCCGATGAGAATGGCATATCAGAAACTGATATTAGAGTAAATTTCTCATTCAAATTTGCTAATGACAGTATTGAGTCCTACACTTTTTACATTGACACCGATGGTCAAACGCCAATGTTTAAAAATGAAAAAGTATTGGAGCAATATAATTTTACAGATTTGCCTAAAAGAGAAAAAGTTTGGGCAAGTCCCTCATTTTGGGAATCCTCCGAAAATATTGTGCATGAACGATTTTCGGTTAATGCCGGATCAAAATATGAAGGCATCATAAGCACAAATTTGGATCAAATTGAAATCTTTTGTTTCGAAAATACAAAACTATTGCCGACAGGAATAAGTTTTTCGTTTTCGAATGGTGATAAATTTTACTGTTTGCCTGGCATAACTCGAGGAACGATCTTAGACTATTTTCCTGGTGATTGGTTTCCTGAAACTATTCGTAAGATAAATATAGATTTTTGATCCTTTATACTTAATCGTTTTTTAAATGTCTTGATGTTAAGGTAGGGGATAAGGGAATTGCGAAGTGGCGAAGCCCCCCCCTGCCAGGGATCGAAGGTAGCAGGGGTAGGGGCCCCGCGACTGAGAGCCCGACCCGCCGACCCTACCACCACCGAATCAAGAATATGCTGCCCCTGTCCCGGCGCGAAGACTCACAATTCCTGTCGCGATAAAAACCATCCCGGTAACCCTGCAAGGGTCGGGATTACCCGAGTGAGCAGGATTGCGAACGCCCGTCTCTGCCTGCCCACGGAAGGGCAGAGGAGACGGCGGGTGAACCTGCCCCTTGCAAAGATACACGGCATAATATCGCGCCGGAAGCACAGTAATCGCGTCGGCGGGGGCAGCCATAATCGCAGAAGAGGCCACGAAACAATAAACAAAAGTAGAAACGGCACTTAAGGAGAGCGAGGAGCCACTTCCGGAAGCGCAAAAAAAACTTCGAACAAAAGTTAGGGCAAACTTTAGAGGAGGTGAGAATTAACGGGCCGAGGATGCTGGGGACTCCATTCATGCTCAGGCATTTTTACTTTGAAACGTGTCATATTTGAAAAAGATCAGACAGAATCGGACATTGATGGTAGTTATAACAAATAAAGGCTATGCATTTAAATATTATAGTGTATTATTGTTTTGATTGCAGTAACTTAAGATCATATATGTTGAGAGTAATTGCAGGATATTGTATTAATATGATGGGTAATGAATTCTTGTCAGGTAAGGGTGGAGCAAAATTTAGAGGAAGCGATTCGTTCAGGACGCGAAAAGTTGTCACTGATCGATCGCTCCTATTTTTTCAATCTGTTGTGCGAAAGTATTCGCATGGGATGTGGAATAACATGTATGATATTCTGAATCCTTTTTACCTGTTAAGTAAATCAAGAGAAGCGAATAGTAGAAAAATTTCGACCGTTAATAGTAATAATTCATATAGAACAGTATCAAATAAGACAGAGCTTAGTTGGAGTAGAATAAATCATTATCACAGGCAATATATATTTTGGAATCGCAATTATAAATCGCAAAGCATTGTTACCAATAGAATAGGAGATCAAAAATACTTACATAAGAGTTTGCTGGATGTCAGGAGTGGAATTGTTCAAAAGAACAGGTATATTTATAATAAGTTTAATGCGGTTAAAAATAAATTTATTGAAAAGTCGAATTCGGTTTTTAAATCGAATCGGGCTAAGATATTTAACGGAACGAATTATAGGAATTATTTTAAATCAAATATTCAAGAGAAAAGAATTGTTAAAAACAGAGGGCTTATTGATTATCTTTTTCTTAGAGAAAATACCAATTTGTTCCAAACTGTAAGAAAACGTATTTTACTCACTGTAAACCGAAATCGAGCGGATATCGATTCTGCTTATTCAGCTTCCGTTGAGATAAAAGATACGGGAAAGGATAGGAAGACGAATCTGAAGAAAACCGAGTTTTCAAGATCCAATCAACGGAAAGTTAATGAGACCAGACCGCTTCTTCATCCGATTGAGTCGAAAACTTCCAGGCGCAATGTGAAAAAAAATGAAGTGAATAGTGAATCAACTGAAAGAAACGATTTAAAACCTTCATACAATAAAATGGGAAACACTTTTGACAAACATACGGAAAAAAGTGAAACTGAAAAAGACCGGTCAATTGTAAGAAATATAAAAAAGGTTTTATTTACGATAGGTGATCAGGATATGCAACCACTGGTTGATACTTTGTTTCGCTTAATGCAGGCAAGGTTTGACAGGGAAAGATACAGGAGAGGAATATTATGAGTCTGTCAAGTTTAAGTTCTATTGGTTTAGATTTGGTTTCGAAACCTGATAGGACCAGAATCTATTATCAGAGTAGCTCATCCGACAACAGTGTGTCAACGGAATTGGGCATTGATTTTATTAATCCTTCGCAGATTTCATCAGCTCTTAGCGCAGAAATTACAAATCATGGAGCAAGTAAGGAAAGCAATCTTCAATTCAAAGAAACTCATAGAGAAAAGCTAACTCTTACGCTTTACGTAGACACCAGCGATGTCAGAAATACGGCACAAAATAACGTTAAAACAAAACTGGAACCATTACGTAAGCTTATCATGCCTACTATCAGGGGAGCTGACAATAAAAAACCTCCTCTCTGTCGGATTGCTTCTGGAATTGAGGATTATAAAGGATATCTAGAACGAATACAGGAGGAATATATATTTTTTAATTCCTCAGGTTATCCAATAAGGGCTCGTGTGACTCTGACAATCAAGCCAGTAAGCTCACTGGAAGCAGTGGATGAACAGAACAGCATCGGAAATAGTAGAAAAGCATGGATTGTTAAATCAGGGGACCGCCTTGACTTGATTGCCAATCGTTTTTATGGGAATGCGGCCCTTTGGAAGGCCATTGCAGAGGAGAATGACATTGACAATCCTCTTGAATTTCCCCTTCCCGAACAGCTGGGTCATCCCTTGATTATTCCAGATCGGATGTTGATCGCATATAAGGCGTGAACATGGAGATATTTTTGTCATATTCAATAGTGTTTTTAGCCAATTAATACTGTTAAAGGGGAATTGATTTGAGTACAGTCGATGGAATAAGTTCAGGGATTTACCGAATATTTTTGGGGGGAAATCCTCCGGAGAATTGGGTGCAAAACACCGTCCAGCGAATTGTTGTGGAGGATGAATTGAACGTTCCGGCCATGCTGTCCCTGGAAATGGCTCTTATGGTTATGGTGGAGAAGTCAGGTTCGGGATCTACGGATCTTCTCTTTCTCGACGATGAGATTTTTAATATGTTTACCCCTGGAACGCAAATGGAAATTCATCTGGGATTAAATTCCCCGGAGAAGGTTTTTTCCGGGATTAGTACCTCTATCTCACCGAGATTTGGGGATAGGGTCACTCTTGAAATTGTTGCCTTTGATCCCCTGTACAAGCTTATGTTCGGGAAAAAGAGCCGATCATTTGCCGAGGTAACTGATAGTGACATACTCAGCCAGTTGGTCAGCAGTACATCATTAACAGCGACCTCTGATCCTACTACGACTATCTATCCGTATATTTTTCAGAACAATTGTTCCGATTATGATTTCCTTCTCGAACGGGCGCGGCGGATTGGATTCGAAGTTCTTGTGGACGAAGACAAACTTTTATTTCGTAATCCTCATGATAGCGATCCTCCAGCGGTAACTCTCCTGTACGGTCTCGATTTGAATTATTTTTCCACTTCTATGAAAACGCTAACGGAAGGTAGCGAGACTGAGTTTCGCGGATGGGATTTTCGCAATAAGATGGGTGTTTCGGGTAAAGCCACTCAGGGCGATGAAAATGTGAAGACGAAATCCGGCTCTGGGTCATCTCAGAAAAGCGCTTTTGAGATATCCACGGCTGTTGGTTCCTCTGTTACAAAAGTAATCAATGATTCGGTCCTGGATGATGAGGAGGCCGAAATTCTTGCAAAGGCTCGTTACAATGAAATAGCCCAGCGGTTTATCACAGGCGAAGGAAGTTGTGCAGGTAACCCGGCAATTCGTGCAGGAAAAACCATTGAGATCACCGGTGTGGGATCTCGATTTAGTGGAGTATACTATGTAACCTCTTCCCGCCATGTGTGGGAAGCAGGGGCCTATAATACGGATTTTAAAGTGAGGCGGACTCTTTTATGAAAGGACTCTTTTTCCATGATTCTTTCGGGAGCACTGCTCCTGCCAGCGGCCTTTTTATCGGTGTGGTTACAAGAATCGATGATCCTGACGGTCTGGGGCGGGTGAAGGTAAAACTTCCCCGTTTTGGTGATAACGAGGAATCCAATTGGGCCCGGGTGGCTACCTTCATGGCCGGGCAGGACAGGGGGGCTATTTTCCTTCCCGAAGTGGACGATGAAGTGCTTGTGATGTTTGAGATGGGGGATACTGCAAGTCCCTGTATAATCGGGTCTCTTCATAATGGAACGGATACCCCTCCGTATGATAACGCAGATGGTGCCAATAATATTCGCGTTATAAAATCGCGTAGCG
>JBNKQE010000161.1:0-10333 GCA_050295715.1 Leptospirales bacterium | reverse complement strand
CCCTCCAATACTGCGCCAGTCTGAATCTGGGAGGAAACAACGATTGGAGACTGCCATCAGTTAATGAAATGGCGAGTCTTATAGCTCGGAATAAGTCTTCGAGTCCGTTCATCGATACATCTTACTTCACGGCGACCCTGCCTGGATCTTACTGGACATCAACATCATCGAAACCAGATTTTAATCAATATGCATGGAAGATTGATTTCCAATCGGGATATAACAATACCTCCGACAAGGCGTATTCGAGCACGAACTGGATGCGTTGTGTTCGTGGGCCCTGATAATCCAGAGTCTTTCCGGTGGGATATCGGGATATCCCACCGGAAAGAAGGATCGAAGGGATGAGGAGGCGAATACGGGGCCTCGCCAACGAATAGCCTGGTTCTACTCGACTCGTGTTTCATGCGGGTAGAACTCGCTCTGACGCAAACTCAGCACTCTTTGAGCAGTTTTGATTAACCACTTCATTCCGGCTTCTCCTTTCAAACCCGACAGGAACAGATCATACTCTGTTCTTTTTACAGCCCGGTTGCATCAAAATCCAAAAGAGTTCCCACTGTTGAGGCTAGATAAATCTGAAGAGACGATAGCAGTCCGGATAGAAGTATTGTGATAACCAAATATATGGATTTTGAGCTCCAATTTCATCTGCAACCATCAGTAAATTTTGAGAGCCTCTTCACTATGCAAAGAATGACCCTGTGAGCATAAAAAACTTGAAACTATACATAAAAGAAAAAAACCTGATCTAGATTTGGAATCATAATGGAGTAAACGGAAACTTATGCAACCAGAAGTAAATGTAAATCTCTGGGAACTATTGACGAGACACGTAGCAGAAGACCCCTTCAGCCTGGCGGCCTCATTAATTTTTCTCTTTGCCATTATTCATACATTCTTGACCCCTACATTTCGCAAAATGGCACACCATCGCGAAGAGCATCACAGGGAAAGAAAACCACGCTATATGGAACAGCTTAAAGAGCTCTACCATGGTGATGTAAAAGAAGAAGTCAGCTTCATGGCCGAATTCTATCATTTTCTTGGGGAAGTCGAAGCCGTATTTGGTATCTGGATTATAGTTCTGGGTGTGGTGTTTGCCTATTTTAAAGGGTGGCACGAAGCTGTTCACTATGTAGGTGAAGAGGTAAATTTTACCGAGCCAATGTTTGTTGTTGTAATTATGACCCTATCGGCAACGCGGCCTGTTTTGCGTTTTGCTGAGAATGTTCTGTCAGTTTTGGCCCGAATTGGCGGCAATAGCGTAGCGGCATGGTGGTTTACAATTTTAACTGTAGGTCCCCTTCTCGGTTCATTCATTACTGAGCCTGCGGCGATGACTATTTCTGCAATGCTTCTTGCCAAGCAGTTCTATGAGTATAAGCCAACTACACGCTTTGCCTATGGAACTATCGGTCTCTTATTTGTGAACATATCCATTGGTGGAACTCTTTCGCATTTTGCTGCTCCCCCCGTGCTTATGGTCGCATCAAAATGGAACTGGGATTTCATGCACATGATTACGTATTATGGATGGAAATCTGTTATAGCAATTCTTATCGCTAATACTGCTTACTTCCTGTTTTTCAAAAATGACTTTAAAAAAATGGAAAAGAAAGAAGTAACTCCAGAGAATGCATGTCCGGTTCACTGGGAAGATCGTACAGAAAAAGTCCCGGTGGTTGTAACACTGGTTCATATTCTGTTCATTGCCTGGACGGTGCTGAATGCACACCATCCGGTTCTCTTTATTGGTGGATTTCTCTTTTTTATTGGTTTTCACCAGGCAACAGTGCATCACCAGAATCGTCTCGATCTCAAGCCCCCTCTTCTTGTCGGGTTCTTCCTGGCCGGACTTGTCACGCATGGCGGCCTTCAGAAATGGTGGATTTCGCCCGTTCTCAGCAGCATGAATGAATTGCAGCTGCTTCTCGGCGCAACAGTTTTGACTGCCTTCAATGATAACGCAGCAATTACATTTCTATCCTCTCTGGTTCCAACCTTCACAGACAGCATGAAGTATGCTGTTGTTGCGGGTGCTGTAGCAGGTGGTGGACTGACCGTGATTGCAAATGCACCGAATCCGGCCGGTCAGAGCATTCTGCAGAGGTTTTTTGAAAACGGTGTATCTCCGTTAAAACTGGCTGCTGC
The DNA here is from genome assembly GCA_050295715.1 of Leptospirales bacterium. GTDB lineage: Bacteria > Spirochaetota > Leptospiria > Leptospirales > Leptonemataceae > JBNKQE01. The sequence goes on along the minus strand of JBNKQE010000161.1, from coordinate 8,179 downwards.
TGCAATACTTCCTACTACACTCGTTGTGGCAATCTTCTACTTCTTGCCTCCTTTTATGTAAGAAGCTACCGTTGTGGATACGAACAATGATTCGTATCCACACATACTTCAATCATTATACAGAGTGATTCAGTTACTTATGTATAATGATAATTATCTCAGTAACTCTTCAATATTCTCAGGCGTGACGACCCATAGATGGCTCGTTGGTTTGAAAATAATCCTCTTTCGAATTATATATTTTTCCATGGTTCTTTTTATGTTTTCTATACTGGAATCATCCCAGAAACCATCATTTGTTGCGGCGAGGATTCTAACATCCATATCTACACGCTCACCGTTTTCTTCGAAATTCTTCAGGTTACTCTTCATAATAAAATTAAAACAATCCGTTGAGACATAATCCCAGAGCAGGCCTGATACGAAAAATCTTGATTCGATATCATTCTTAAAAAATACATTACGTTGATTCCCATTTTTCCAGTAAACTCTGTCTTCGCATTCCGGATTTACCTTTGTTAACAGACTATGATTCGGATATGCATACCAGATGCTACCATCACGAATAAATCCGTTAAATTTATAGAATAATTTTTCCCATTTCGTCGGACTGACGCTATCCGGTGCGCTGGCGCCCCAGTACAAAATCATCCGGTCTTTGATGTCTGAAATACGGGAGTAGATAGAGAGAAAATCATAAAAGGCCGTGCTGGAAACGAAGACATGTATCACTTTATTTAGTTTACTCAGATCATATAAATCACTTACAATCTGATCTCTTCGTTTTTCCAGATTTTCTTCGGTATACTTCAACCAGTAAGGATATTTACTGGAAAACTCTTCTAGATAAAGGCACTTTATATATATATTGTGTCCGAATCTTTTAATCAATCCGGGAAAACCAAAGCGAATCTGTCCCGGAGTTCCATTAAATCCTGGAATAAAATATATCACTTCATTGCTATCTGTTCTGTTTCCGTATTCGTGAAAATCGTCATAAAAATGTTTGTAGTAAAAAAGAGATTGATGATATCGCTTTAAGAATATATCTGTAAAGATCCCTTTTTGATTGAACGTTGAGAGATAAGCTCCGTTGCTTATGTAGTATTGTAATAATTCATCAGCATTCATCAGGCTTTTACTCGTGAAATGATTTCAATATCGTTTTCTATGGAGTGCACTTTATACGTTTAAAGAATTTAAGTCGAGTAATAATTTAATCCTGGTTGTTGATTGTGTACAATGGTTTTATTTCACAATAATCGAATTACTTTTCGGTCATTGTATAGACGCCATCCCACTCGCCTTCGGGAGGATTTTCTATACTCTGCTTGCATCGTTCCATATACAGTTGAGTCGGGTAATCATCAGGAAAGCTATTGTTTAATTTTTGAAACTCTGCCAGTGCGGTTTTAAAATCACCTGCGAAATATAGTTGTAAAGCGGATTCGAATCCATATTTCAATATCTTCGATTTCTGATCTTCCGAATCGATAAATAATTGATAAATATCCACGGGAAGGTTTTTACCTTTTACCTTTATTCTGTCCAGTTGCCTGCGCAGATAACGATTGCTGAGTTGGTCATGTGTACCTTTGGAAATTATTATATCAACTTTGTAGTATTTTGTTCGGCCTTCCAGCCGGGAGGCGATGTTTACCGTATCGCCCATCGCAGTATAGTTGAATCGCCTGCTGCTTCCCATATTCCCAACTACAGCAAAACCTGAATGAATTCCGATTCCAATCTTTATTTTGCGGTTATATACATTCAAAAAAATCTCATTCAATTCCTGTAGAGATTTCTGCATAAGGATAGCGGATTCCGCTGCACAATCAGCATGATAAAGAATATCCAGGGGGGCATTGTACAATGCCATAACGGCATCACCAATGTACTTATCCAGAGTTCCACTGTTGTGCATGATTATCTCTGTCATGGGTCCGAGATAATCATTGAGCAGTAAAACAAGCTGTTCCGGTTCCATCCCTTCAGAAATGGTTGTAAAACCGCGAATGTCTGAGAAAAGAACACTGATTTCCCGTTTCTCCCCTTGCAACACAAGCGAGTCGGGATTCAGAAGCAGCTGGTTAACAAACTTGGGAGAGATATAAGATGACAGGGCCCTTCGCATATACCTGGTTTTTGCATCGGATATAAAGATTCCGTAACTTACAAAAATCACATATCCGATAAGTAAAGACGCCATAGGGTAAAATAAGCTTATCAAAAATCCTAATTTCGAAATGATCTGGTAAAAGATTATCCAGGCTATGACTGCCGTGGCTGTGAACACACCGGTCATCATTAGTGGCCTGTTGATTTTTGACATAACCCACAGCATGGATAGCGGGAATAATAGTATAAACGCGATATTGATCAAAATAGTCCGATTGTCGTGATACAGATAAAATCCCTGCAGAATATTCGCCGCAACTGTAGCATGGATCGCCACTCCTGGAAAACTGTTGTCGACAGGCGTGGTTCGCAGGTCTGCAATTCCAAGTTCCGTTACACCAACAAATATCAATTTGCCCTGTATCGCTTCAGATTGCAGCTTCCCTTCCAGCACATCTGATGCGGAATACATTGTTATTCCTGCCTCATGGTCATAAAAATTGAGAGCGAGCATACCGCCGGAATTCACAGGTATTGCAATATCTCCCAGGCGAATCGATGTGACACCCTCCCTGTTCAATTCCAATAAAATTTCTTCACCGAGACCATAGGAAAGTGCCTGCAGTGGCAAAGAGGGATAGAAGGAGTTGTTATTACGTAATATAAGGGGGGCAGAGCGAATCAATCCATCAGCATCGGGTATACTGTTAAAAAATCCAACGTCTGTAAAGAAAGGACCAATATTTGGATGATTGGATTCTATAAAGGGAAATTGAGAAACCGTATCGCGCCTGGCGTCCGGTTCTTCGAAAATCATACTTACCTTACTCTTTTCTACCTCCCGTATAGCTTTTTCAGATATTTTAAGACTCTGCTCATCTCGGAAGAAATATCCTCCGATTACCGGTGCCCCGGGGCTTGCAAGTCCTCCTGCAAGAGCTCTGTCCTGCTCAGGATTTTGCAGGTAAGGATATACAATATCCAGAGCGATTACACCGGCTCCCATTTGTTTTAGCTGGCTTATTAATAATCCCTGCAATTCACGGTTCCAGGGCCATCTGCCGAACTTTTTGACACTCTTCTCATCAATAGTAACAATGGCTACTTCCGGAGGGGGGGGCGGAGCCTCACGAATTTGAAAGGTAATATCTCTGAGTCTTACATCGATTCTTTCAAAAATAACCGGGTGCAGCCAGTAGACGAATAAACTGAGTATCACAGAGCCAATGGCAAATCTTCTTGCAAGAACTCTACCCCTTGCTACGCTGATTCCTCTGGCTCTGTGTGGCTGAAAAAAATATCTCAGTTTCGCCAGCATCGTCTAAATTACCTGGTAAGTCCGGGTGGAAGACGCCTGGAGGGGTGTTCATCAACCGGCCGGTTTTTTCCCGGAGGATTATTCGGCCCAACTCCCCTGCCTCGACCATGGGGGGGATTTGTCGCTGGCGGATTATCCGTAGGCGGCGGCTCACCCGCCGGTGGTTGATCCGCTGCAGGAGGTGGTTCGTCTACTGTGGGATTATCCGCGGGCGGTGGTTGATCCACAGCAGGTTTTTCCGGTGTGACCCGCTCAAAATTTGTATCAGGATTCACATCATTGCCACCGGATTTTGCATTGGAATTCTCATCCTTGCTTGCTCCAGGTACTTTTCCAGTCCTCAAATCAAACGGCAGAGGTTCCGTAGGTGGTTCACCCTCCATCACGATTGTTTGTTGTCCTGCATAGAGAACCTGTCGGCCTTTGACTGCCCGGTTAACATTGTATACAACGACTACTCCGTGGTATACATATACCTGCGTGTAACGTGAGTGAACGGCAACGACAAACTCCGTACCCTGCACTCCTGCTATAGCTGTCGGAGTCCTTACTTGAAAAGACTCACTCCTCTTTGAAAATTCATCCGTAACATAGGCTCTCAGCTTCCCACGGCTTAAATTCAACAAACCGGCAGGCTTTTTGCCTGTAATATATTTGGATATTACAATCTTCGAGTTTTCTGCCAGAGTAAGCTGTCCTTTATCTTTCATTGTAACAACAAGCAATGAATTGCTTTTTGTCCGGATCAAATCTCTTTCATAGACCCCATCCCCCTGTTTAAGAAGAATTGCCGGATTATTGTTTCGTGTGACATCGGCATTTCCTTTGAGGCGGGTTACCAGACCGGCTTGTTCCGGAAATAGAGGAGCCTGGATTAGAATTACTAACAGGATTGGCAAAAACCAATGATTCAATTGAAATATTTTCATCGTTTTACTCCTTGATCATCAGTCATAATGCCAGTTGATACCGAAACCAATGATTCTCTGAGTATATGAATAGTACTCTATATTAGACGTTCTTTTTGTCCAATTCCCTTCCAGGCTAACCTCCCATCTTTCATCCGGTGCATAGACAAGTGCAACGGACAGCCTTCGAATTGTATCTTTCCTTTTCTTATCAAAATACGTATTAATATGGACATAATCGTGTTCTTCAACCGATGGCCCCACCTCAAAGGTGAGTTTCCGGAAAACAGGATATTTTATCTGGCCGTATGCCATACGTTCCACACGTTCCCAGTTTCGTCCGTATGTAAAATCATGTGTTCTTGTGAAATAGAGACTGGCCTGACCTTTTTTTCTGAGAAATGTTACTCGAGCCAGACCGGCGGTTGTCAATTCATGACCGCTGCGATTCTCCGTAGCCGGCAGATAATCTACGTATTCATTATTAATAAATGCGACAAATCTTTGGTCCTGGCTGAGAAGAGTGTCTGAATAATCCTTTTCTATAAAAGTAAATAAAGTAGTACCATTCTCTGCCGGAAGGTAATCAGCATAATAATTGCCCGTGTATTTTATGAAGCCATGCAGAAGAGTGTTTTTCGTGGGTCTATAGTAGACTCCGGGCGTTACACCATGAGATTTATGGTACATGGTCCCGCTGAACTCTCGATGGGAAAACTGGTAGTTCAAATAAACACCGTAACCTGGTTTTCTCCACTGAGTACCCAGACGATAGTACTGCTGCAACTCATTGTATTGACTGTAATGTTTTTGTTTACTCTTGTTTATTTCAATTTCACCCAATAGTCCCATGTTTTTTGAAAATAGTTTCAGACCGCCCAGTTTCATTGAAAAGATATGCCTTTTATCTTTTTTAACTTCATACTCCCGGGCATACTCTTTCAATACTGTAATGTTATCATCGTCTTCCAGCCTGTAACCGAGATCCACAGAAAAATACGTATTTTTCTTTGAAAAGAAACTGTCCTGTTTGAGATGTTTCAGGTAGTATTTTAGTTCAATTGTTGGAAATGAATCTGGTGCTGCGTCAAGACCATCCTTTATAAGACTTACTGTTTTCGAGATTTTTCCCTGAGCGGCGTAAAGCGGTGCCAGTTCCAGAGCAATCTGTTCGGTTTCCACTTCATCAAAATCCAGTAATTTTTCATAAATACTGATCGCTTCTTCATCCTCATTCAGATATACGTAAAGACGGGCCTTCAAAAGCAGCATCTCGTAGTCTTCAGGATGCTTTGAAACATATTCCTTGATCAGAGTCAGACCGGCCAGGGCTTCATCGTAATCCAGTAAAATTTTACCCAGTGCCAGAAGGGATTCTCTATCATTCGGATATACCTTTATTGCTCTGACAAGATACGGTCTGGCTCTCTTGTATTGGAGGACATGAAAATATGCGAGTCCTTTGAGCCGTTCTGTGGATTCACTCAGGTCCTGTCTGTTAAGTCCATTCAACAGGGTTAGTGTCTCTTCATAGTTTTCGCTTTTATATTGATTGAATGCTTCGGTAATGATCGGGTTCTCGGCAAGCACAGTATGGACCGGTAACGATATGACCGCCAACGCCAGAATTAAGTTTTTTATACTCAGAGATGATACCAAAGCCCGAACTCCCTGTTTTCTGAATTAAATGGGAGAGAAAACATATATTCACACAATCAAGGGTATCATATACTTAGAATTTGCCAGAGTGTATTAAACAAATCTAAAAAGGTCCCTTCCCTTTAACTAAAGATTTTACCAATTTAACGTAATTCTTATAGCCTTTTATTCTATCAGACGGATGAATTAAAGTGATTTAAATGAGTTTTGTATGCTGAAGTTTATCTTTGATCAATAATAGAGTAATGCTTATATTGAAACTAAAATCTCTGAATGATATTCAATGAAAAATCTGACATTATGTTTTTATATTTTCCCGGCAGTGATAAATTCATTTTTTTATTGTAAAATATAACACTTAACAAATAAGTTCCGCAATTACCATTCTTTGATGGATTTTATTTGTTCGGGGCGATTAAAGAGAGCTATTATGAATATCTGTTTTATATTAAATTCGTGGGAATCTATCAGTCCCGAAGAAGACACCAGTATTCGAATTATCCATGAAGCTGTGATCCGTGGGCATAATGTGGGGATTCTATATCCTCAGAGTTTGACGATTCGTGATAGTATGACCTTTGGATTCGTCCGTATGATTCAAAGCATGAAGTCATGGCCTGAAAGCATCCCTGCTTTTTATAAGAAGATTGTATTTAAAGAGAAGCTACTACCTCTCTCCGGATTTGATGCAATTTTTGTCCGACAAAATCCGCCACTGGATCCGATTATGCTTAATTTTCTCGATTCAGTAAAAGATGATACTTTTATTGTAAATGACATAAACGGATTACGCAAGGCTAATAACAAGCTCTACACAGCCTCATTCTACGATACGGTAAATCATATTACTCCAGTGACTCACGTTTCGAAGAATAAGGAGTATCTCAAAAAAGTGATTTTGCAGCAGGATCAGGATAAGATGATCCTCAAACCTCTGGATGGTTTTGGTGGGAGCGGGGTCATCGTTCTTGAAAAAAGTGCCCTGCAAAATATTAACTCCCTGCTCGATTACTATATCAGCGGTTCAAAAGATCACCAGTACGTAATCCTCCAGGAATATGTCGAGGGTGCTGACAGAGGTGATGTGAGAATAATAATGCTGAATGGTGAGGCCATTGGAGCATACAAGCGCATACCTGCGGAAAATGACGTGAGGGCAAATATTAAAGCCGGCGGCAGCGCTGTTAAGCATACACTTACGAAAGAAGAGAAAATGATCTGTAAGGTTGTTGGTCCCAGGCTTGTTGCCGATGGACTCTATTTTGTAGGACTTGATGTTATTGGCGGAAAATTAATTGAAATTAATGTTTGCAGTCCAGGAGGTATAACACGAATAAATTACTTCAATCGTGTAAAGCTTCAGCGCAAAGTTATCGATTTTATTGAAGATGTCGTTTATCAAAAAGAGGGTAGGATCGATCGGAAGCGAGATCTTAAGAAACTAATAGAAAATGCAAAAGATAGCAATTGATGATATTCTTGGCAGAATTGATCAAAAGAGACAATTTGAGGGAGTGTCCGAAGACGGCTCCTTCTATATAAAAATAGATGAGTATACTCCCTATATTTGTACTGCTATCCATAATGGGCACAAACTTCGAGATGAATTAATAGATTTATGCCTGCTCTCCGAACAGGAAAGATGGTATGAAGAAGATCCCAACACTCTCGATTTTATCTCATCTTTTCCAATAGTCCTGGCATCTCTCGATTCTCGATATGAATACGATCTGAATCGACCTGAACAGGAGGCTATTTACGAGACCGCCTGGGGAAAAGAGGTATGGATGCGTCCCCTTCACAATAGTGAACGGGAAGAGAGTCTTCGAAAATACAAAAATTTTTATGAAGTTCTGTTTCGCTTGATTTCAATCCTTGAAGGGAGTTTTGGAGCATGTCTTCTTTACGATATCCACTCCTTCAACTACCAGCGTCTTGATAAATCGACTCCACTGTTCAATGTAGGTACAAAAAATATCAATTGAAATGAATATTCACCTTATGTTACCCATTGGTTAAATGAACTATCAAAATTACAGATATTTGAAGAGAAAGAAAAGGCTCTTGAAAACGATGTATTTGGGGGTAACGGATTTCTTTTAAAAAATGTAAGTTCCCATTTTTCTAAAACCCTTGTACTCGCCACTGAGATTAAAAAGGTCTATTGTGATGAGAC
>JBNKQE010000160.1:0-10386 GCA_050295715.1 Leptospirales bacterium | reverse complement strand
CCGGGACATGGTCTTATATAGATACAAAGCCTGAAAGAGATGCCAACTACTATGCAGTTCTCCTTGAAAATGATGGTATTGTATTTTCAGACTTACGGCCCGATGAGAATTTTACAGTCAACTCCATTGAGATCAACAATGAATAAGATTTAGATCATAAAATCTAAAGTCTTGATTCCCCAGAAAATAACAGAGAATGACTTTTACACTTGCATGCTCTGGTGTCCCCGGTTTTCATGATACTGAACCAACCCGGAGCTGTCATTTTATGTCCAATACGCCTGCGAAAAAAGAACATAGAACGGGCCGCACAACTATTGCTGACCTGGAAAGATTTGAACGCACTTATAGATCCATTCCCATGGAATCTATTCTCAAACAGGATATACTGCGACTGGGGCTCAACTTCAAGAGTGATGCCCTGTCCTCAGATGGATACAAACAGAAGGACTATTTCATATTTTCCTTTGATCATGTACCGCTAGAACAGCAAGAACAGGGCGTCCGATTTAAAGCTCCGGAAGAGATACGAATTACCGGTGGTCATTTCAATCTACTAAAAACAGTAGTTTCGGTCAGGATCAATCCAGCCTCTCCATATAATGTGACACTAACTGAAAAAGGTCCTGGTTTATTCCTCGATGATATATTTCTCGGTCATGTAGAGTATCCACCAATACCCGCTTATTACTCGCATACTACTTCGAGTGGAAAAAGTCCAGGAGAGATTGCACCTGTAATTGAATGGGGATACTTGATTTACCTTACTATTTTTCGGAACTGTCAATATTTTGGAAAAGATGAAGAATGCGCATTTTGTGATATAAATCACAATTACAGACAACAGCGACAGGCCGGACGTCCTTATACTGGAGTTAAATCTCTCGAAGATATACTTGAGGTTCTTAAATGGATCGATGCTGAGGATGACGTAGCAAAGGTCTATACAATCACCGGTGGTTCTGTAGTTACAAACATAAAAGATAAAAGCGAGGTGGATTTCTATCTTCATTATGCGGAGGGCATTGAAGAAAAGTTTCCAGGACGGTGGATGGGTAAAGTTGTCACCCAGGCATGGGAAAAAGCTGACCTGGTCAGACTCCATAATGCCGGGATCAAAGTGTATCACCCCAATTATGAGATCTGGGATCCGGATCTATTCAAAGTAATTTGTCCTGGAAAAGAACGTTTTGTTGGACGCGATTTATGGATTAAACGAATTCTCGATTCTGTCGATATTTTTGGTCCTTCGCATGTAATACCAAATTTTGTCGGTGGAGTAGAACTGGCACAACCACATGGATTTAAGACTGTTGCCGAGGCTGTTCGATCTACAGGCGAAGGTCTCGACTATTTTATGAAACACGGTGTGGTTCCTCGATTTACAGCATGGTGTCCAGAACCATTTTCAGCACTGGGAACACAGGAAGGACCCCCGCTCGAATATTTTGCAGAACTTCTTACCGTCTGGAAGGAGACTTTTGAAAAGTATAGCCTTCCTGTTCCACCAGGCTATGGTGAACCCGGACCAGGTAAGGCTGTTTTTTCAGTAAGTGCATTTATGGATGTCATCGGTTATGAAGGAAGAGACTGAACTCTATTAATCATACGAAATCCATCTGCCAGAAATATATCACCAATCCAGGTTTCTTTACTTTTCATGACCGGTCTGGATCCATATATAAATACTCTTAATGTTTCTCCGGGGAGTACCGATAACTGTCTGCGAAATAACAATTCCAGCTCGCGTCTCCGACGTACTGGAAGGTGGCAATTTGTGCGAATTCCAATCCAGTGTTCAGAATTTCTACTGGCGATTGAATGATTATTCCCACTTCGACGTATTCCTTCCCTGCGAAGTCGGATATAGTAAAGAGTAAGTATTTCATCAGAATCCTTAACAAGCGATTCCAGAATAAATCCCCAGGCCAGCGGGTAAGTTGAATTATGTCTTTTCAATCCGGGATCGGGTGAAAAGCTCCCATCGAGTGTCAATAATGTCGGGTATGTGTTCATAATATACCAGAGTTAAGATTCCACATATTTCCCGTTTTATTTCCTACGTTTTTAATTTATTGTCTTTTCTGTGCAAATCATTCCCCTGATTCTTTTTGTTGGTGGAGGCAGACAAACCTCATAATAGTAATATTGCCTCAACTCCATATTTAAATTATAATATATACGTGTTCCATGATGAATTTGCTTAACTTTGCATATAATTTTTCCAGGTTTACTCGTTAAATCCAGTAGAAGCAACCTGGTAAACAATAGGCACATTGAAATCCCAAGTCCACGAGCCAGGATTCGTAGACTCTGCCAGACATCAGCGGAGATCCTTGTAAAAATCGGAACAAGATTCTGTTGCTGAATTTGATAGACGGTGGTAAGTGAATTCTGTGGAATCAGGTTTCCTTCATGAAAATCGGATGAGAAAGTAACCAGGAGAATTTTGATATAGTTTTCAAGGTCAACACCGTGAGAAATAAGTCGCTCATTCAATTTGTCAAAAAGGACAGCAGGTAACAACAATGTGGTACCCACCTTTCTAATCTTTAGTGCTTTTTTATCTACAGAAAAGGAATCAGTAGTAATTTCAATATTATCGCGAAGAGAGTTTTGTGAGTTTGCTGTATGCATTTTCATACACTGGCTACGTAAGCATTTTTCAGTATTCCCTTGAAAAATTAAAGCAAATGCATGATTGCACAGAAATTATGAGGAAGCAGATGAATACGATCTCAAACCGATTCTCCATAACCACATGACAAAAAAATAAAAAATACCAATGACACCAAGTATGTGTCCAATAACAATCCAGTCCATATCACCCAGGAAGATTCTTGCAGGATAAGAAGCCATTAGCCCAAAAGGTAAAATAGACAAAAGAACCTTACGAAACCATCCCTGGAAGATCCGGTCAGGCCTTTCCATAAATCTTGCCATCTGCCAGAACAGATTATCAAATCCTCTTCCTGAAATCGTCCAGAAAACAGGAACAATACTCAGTATTCTCAACAGGTAATATAAAAATGCACCTGCAAACAGCAGCAATACAAACAACACTATTTGATAATTTTCAATATCTCCTGGATATCTCCATATTGCCCAGGATAGAATACTAATACTCATTATTAAATTCATCGATGAGTTTACAGAGAATTCACGAAAGCTTAAAAAAAATAGTGATGATACAGGTCTTATAAGATAATAATCCAGGTCACCCCTGTTAACAAACATTGGGATCCACCATAAATTATTAGAAACAAAAGTCATTATAAGTGCATCAACAAACAAATATCCACCAACAAACACCATTGCATCAAACTCATTCCAGCCGCCCAGAATATCTGTATGAAGGTATATCACCCTGTAAAAGAGTAAATTTACAACATAATATATTGTATCCATTATTATGCGAAAGAAGAAATCCATACGAAATTCACTGGCTTTAGAAAAGCTAAAGCGTAAAAAATTAATATAAAGTCTTACATATCGCATAATTGATCATTCCCAGTTTACATTGTGAATGTATTTCAGTCAAGCATCCTCTTAAATACTGCATTATTCCACTAATAGCTATATAAATGCCTTTACATCCAATGAAATTATATTTTTTATTCGAATGCGAGTAAACCTGTATTACGATCTATAATGAACAGGTATTTCAGACCAGTTCATTGGTAATAAATAAGTAGCTGGAATTTATAATGAATAAAAAACCAAAGCGGATAGGAATCCTGACTGCAGGAGGAGACTGCCCCGGACTTAATGCTGTAATCAGAGCTGTTACAAAAACAGCTATAAGCAATCACAATATGGAAGTAGTTGGGATTCAAGATGGTTATGCAGGATTGATAGAGAATAAGAGTCTAGAATTAGACTGGATGTCTGTATCCGGGATCTTGTCCACAGGAGGGACAATTCTTGGTACTTCAAATAAAGATAATCCGTTTCGTTATCCTGTGACTGATACTGACGGAAACCTTGGCTTTGAAGATGTTTCCAGTAAAGTTGTTGAAAACTTCAATAAACTTAATCTGGATGTGCTTGTGGCTGTTGGTGGAGACGGTACCATGGCTATTACGGGGAAGATTATGGAGAAAGGAATTCCTGTGGTTGGTATTCCAAAAACCATTGATAATGACCTGGTTAAAACAGATGTAACATTTGGATTTGACTCAGCAGTAGCAGTCGCTACAGATGCACTTGATAGACTTCATACAACAGCTCAATCTCATCATCGCGTTATGGTTCTTGAAACAATGGGCCGATATGCTGGATGGATTGCTTTGTACGCCGGGATAGCCGGCGGTGGAGATGTCATATTGATACCTGAAATTCCATACAACATGGAAGTGATCCTTCAGCGAATAGGCGAACGAAACAAAAAAGGAAATCGCTTCTCTATGATAGTTGTTGCAGAGGGAGCAAAACCTGCAGGTGGAGATCTAACTGTTCATCGCACAATTGCTGAAGCCACAGACCCAATTCGCCTTGGTGGGATTGGCCAGAGAATTGCAGATGAGATTCAAGAGCGCTCTGCTATTGAAAGTCGAGTTACTGTCCTTGGGCACCTGCAACGCGGCGGCAGTCCCACACCCAATGATCGAATCCTGGGGAGTCGCCTGGGAGTGGCCGCAGTTGATTTAATTGTGTCCGGACAATTTGGACGAATGGTTGCTGTACAGGGCAGCGACATCGTATCAGTTGCCATGGAAGAAGTTGCAGGAAAAACCAAACTCATTAGTCCTGACTCTGACATGATTAAAGTCGCACGATCAACCGGTGTGATTTTTGGTAATTGAAATTTGTCCTTGAGAGGTGTTCTGAATTTGAACGCCTCTCTTAAAAATCTCTATATTCCGATTCCCGAATATCTTTTCAATCCGCTTCTCCATACTCCATAAGCAAATACAAATTGAACAGCTGACCATACCAACACAATGAATATCGAATTAACAAATTCACCCGGATCAACCTCACCCATAAAACTGCGAACCGGAAAAGAGCTTAAATAAGGAAAAGGCAGATACTCTAGAAACGTCCTGACCGATTCAGGAAAAAAACTCAGAGGAATCATCCCCCCGCCTGTAAAATAGAGTATAAATCTCATCATGACCAGCAGGCTCCATACGTGATCCGCCCAGAAGGCTATCATTTCCAGTGTTGCAACTAGAAAAAAATATAAAACACTGCCGGTCATTACCGCCCCAACACCCATTAACAGGTTATAAATACTGAAATGAACTATTTCGGGAAGTCCGAAAATGAATAAGTATGCAGAAGCAGCAAAAAGAAACTGCGCTGTAAAAATCAAAGACTGAGCGATATGAGTCGCATATTTGTAAAAGAAAAAAGATATGGGATAGATCAAATAACGATTCAATCCCCCATCATAAATTTCCTGCGCAATATGATTCATTTCCGGTCCTCTGACCATCCTGTCAATCAATGGCACAAGAACATAATAAAGCATAAGAGATGGGAAATCATATCCACGAAGCTCTTCAACGTCAAGATATGTAAATATTGATCTCCACAGAAAGTAAGCCAGCACAATCTGAGTAATAACATTACCCAGAAACTGGACCCAGAAGTCGATCCTGTAAGAAATTACCTTTCGCAATTCCATTGAAAAAACAGTTAGAATCCAACGATAGCTCAAATCATACTCTCAATATTAGAATTAGTCTTCCTGAATGAAATCCACAACCTGCACAAATTACTTATATATTTCATTGCATTATACCGGGTTACGCAATACTTCACTATCCATTATTGCTTCAATGATTCCCCCGATTTCTTCTTCTTCGATATTCATATCAATAACGCTAAAATTCTGTAATATCCACTGCGCAGCGTCCGATACAAGATTGCGACCAACCTGAAATCGCAACACTTCACTATCATCCGACACATCCCGTCCAAGGTAATCCGGAATCAAAATACTCTTCTGACGATTACCAGATATTCTAACTGTTATTGTTTTATGCCTGGCATAGTTTTGAACAATTTCTGCAAGCGATCCATCATAAACAATATCACCCTGTCTAATTACGACAATTCTCTCACACAATCGCTCAATATCTTCCATGTAATGAGATGTAATTATCATCGCCGGTTTGTGTATCCTCCGATATTCAAGAATAAAATTTCGGATTACGCGTTGTGCTGTAAGATCAAGACCTATAGTCGGCTCATCAAGAAATAAAACCCTTGGGTTATGAAGCAAAGCCGCAATAATTTCCATCTTCATTCGCTCACCCAGGCTGAGTCTTCGAATTTGTATATTCATCAATGCCCCAACGCCGAGAGATGATACAAGATAGTCCAGATTCTTACGATATCGAGGTGTTTCGATTTGATATATTTCTTTTAATAGTAAAAAGCAATCTTCTGCGGGAAGATCCCACCACAATTGCGCTTTTTGTCCCATTATTAGCGCTATAGACCTGCGAAAATCATTATTGCGCTCCCATGGAGTATGGCCGAGTACTTTTGCCTTCCCTGAAGTAGGATAAATAATACCCGTTAGAGACTTCACAAGTGTTGTTTTACCTGCCCCATTGGCACCGACAAGTCCGACTATTTCACCTTCATCCACAGTGAGTGAGACCCCCTTCAGAGCCTCTTTCTCAATATGGTTTCGCACAAATAATGATTTAACAGCACCTGCAAATCCAGGTTTTCGCGAATGAACTTTAAATACTTTTCTTAAATTTTCAACTTCTATCAAATGATTCATTTTGTTGATATTACGAATTCATAATTCGCCCGTGGAGATATCATATATCTTCTGAAGAATAATTTCCGTTGCTTTTACCAGAACCTGCAATTCCATACCCTGCTTTAACCCCATCATTTCAGATGATCGTGTTGTCACAACTGCTTCAAGAGGGTTACCATTGTAATCGAGTAATAAGCGTGTTAGTATTTTTCCCTTTATAATTTCATTCAATTGGCAATCCATTCGGTTACGAAGGCTTATTTTCCCACTCAAACCACTGGCAATAGCGACCTCTGTCTCTTTAAATAAAACACGTACCCGGTCACCTACTGTTATTTCACTTTCATCTTCTATTGAATCAATTAATAAGGCTGTAAATCGAACACCGGAAACGTCCACATCGACAAGGGCCAGATTTTCGGAAACCGACTTGCCGGTTATGATTCCTTTAAGTACATTCATGCATCGGTCCACCAGGTTATTTCATAATTATCCAATCCCGTCAATCGGCAAATAAAAATTTCGTCCTTTACCGGAAGCCGGGACACATCCATAATGGAATGTAATTATATTCGTTTATTCATGATTTGGATTATTTGCCGCACAAGTTTATTTATATTAAGGCGAGGTAGCATTGAAGTTTTCAGATTATAAAATTCCATCGGAAGTCCACTTACTTAATAATCTGCTCTCTCTGGATCTTTCCGGTATTCAGAGTGCCATGGACTCTGAATTACAGAAGGGACTTCACCGCGCTATTGATGAGTGGAAAGCCCTCGAAAATAGAAATCTATATGCGGAGAGATTTACAGATAAAAACACTATTCATGCGATCACCGGGCATATTTCCAACCATCCATTTAAGCAACACTCCTTTCTTGAGTATATTTTAAATGGCGACTATGATGAAGCAACTATGAACCGAATCATCGGGCAATTTTCACATATAGTCGAAAATACCGGTCGCATTACTGCATTGTGCCTGGGAAAAATGCAGGACTCCACTCCCAGTGATCATGGGGAGAGGTGGCATAAAATTACAGATTTAATGGAACATATTCTTTCCAGGTCAATCATGTACGAGTATTCACAATCCTCTACTGTAAAGGAAAATGACCTCGCCAATCTCTCCGGATTACTGGAAGGACTTACTGCAATTGAAAGATTCCAAAAAATTGTCCGAGAAAATGGCAATTCAGTTCCCGTAGTTAGCCTTATGGAACATGGCACAGCAGATTATGTTATTACCATGCGTCTGCTTGCTGTTAGTCCGGCATTCACGGAGACCGAATCGCTAACGGCAATAGGGATGGAGACACTCTGGGGAATTCCTTTTTTTTATTCAGTCTTGCTGGCAGGAATAGTTCGTCATAACCTGATACAGGGAACCCCCATTGATTTCAACCGCCTCGAATATTTATCAAATTATATTCGATTTACATTGAATCATGCTCCCTATTTCCTGCTGGGGCTGGTTCTACACTCTACCCGATCACCTCTTATAAATAAAGCTGTGACCATGGCTTTTAATTCCCGCTACCATTTTCTAAGTGATCTGCAACGCAGTATAACAAATACCCGTGCCAGATCAATTGAGGAACTGGACCGTGACAGGATCTATACCGGTAATGATCATCGAATAGATAACGAACTCATGATTGCCAGACAGCATGCCCATGAAGAAATGGTACTGGATTTTAAATCTTACCGAAACCGAAAGAATAATCCGTTTTCATACCATGAATGAAAGGGTGAATTCTATCACCAGTAAATAAGGAAATAAAATAATGTCTGAAAATCAGCAACAGAATCTGAATATTAAGAATATCATTGCAGTTGGATCGGGAAAAGGTGGCGTTGGAAAATCAACCGTATCGGCAAACATTGCTGCAGCTCTGGTAACACAGGGAAAAAAAGTTGGCCTTGTTGACCTTGATATTTACGGCCCTTCCGTAGGACAACTTTTTGGTATGTCGGGAAGAATCCCGGTTCAAGCGGTTAATGAAAATACGATTCTACCAGTAGAAGTCCATGGTGTAAAGCTTATGAGCTTCTCCTTTCTTATGGATGAAGACCAGGCAGTTGTATGGCGAGGTCCTCTATTGAACGGAGCCGTGAAGCAGTTACTTTTTGATGTGCAGTGGGGAGAACTGGACTTTCTTATTCTGGATCTTCCTCCGGGGACAGGGGATGTTCAATTATCGCTATCACAGCTGATCAGTCTTGACGGAGCAGTTGTTGTTTCCACTCCACAAAGTGTGGCCCTGGCCGATGCCAAACGCGCTATATCCATGTTTGAAAAAGTAAGCATTCCAATTCTTGGTATTGTTGAAAATATGTCAGAGTTTGTTTGTCCCAATTGTGGTCATGTTACTCATGTATTCTCAAAACATGGGGGAGCAGCTCTCGCAGAAAAATTCGGAGTTCCTTCGCTGGGAAATATACCTCTCATGCCTGAAATTATGGAATCCGGTGAAACCGGAAAGCCAATAGTATTGCAGGATCCGGAAGGTCCTGTCGCTCATGCATACAATGAGATTGTAAAAAATATGATGACTGAAGTTGAGAAATACAGATAGTATAAAATCTACCCATCAAGTTTTTATCTGAGATGAGCAGCTTGTACATAAACGGCATAAACAAACTTCATTGTCATTTAGTTGACTGAGTTTGCTCTACAATCCGTGAATGCATAAGCTGCTCAAGACAGACACCTGTACCAACAATGTAAAAAGAAATAATACTTAAATAAATTGCACATCATTCACCGGCATCATTGCCTGACATAACACTTCGATTGGAAAAATCGGTAGAAGAAAGAAACAATTTTTCGACTGGAAACAATTATAAACGATAGGAAGAGTCAATCCATTCCCTGTAGAAATGGATCAATATCATTCAGAATCACTGGCACAGACACAGGATAGCATGGATTCTATTAGACGGTCTTTCATGAGAGGTTTCATAAGACGGAAGGTTGCGCCCTCACAGGGATGCTGATCCTCACTGAAAGCTGTTACTACAATAACGCAGACATCCGATTTTAGTTCTTCACGAATATGCCGGATCATTTCTCCACCGTCCATTACAGGCATCGCAAGATCCGTAACGATCAAATCCGGCTTTGAATTACGAAATTTCTCAATTCCGTCCAGCCCATTCTCCGCGACAACAACTTCTTTGACCTTGCGACGCAGGATCATCGCCAGGTTATTTCTCATTAACTCCTCATCTTCAACGATGAGAACACAGAGCGTTTTGAGGATTTCATTTGCATCCACGGTAATACTCATTTATTCAAGTGCCAGCCTTCCAGTAGTTAGAATGAAGTCATCGACAGGATTTATTCCATTAAACTCATTCACAATTTACCAGGAATGAACCTTTTTGTCCGTCAAATTTATCCGGTGAGATAAGTCCGATTGACAATGTCAGAATAGCATCCAGCACAGGCAACATCTTGTAAACCGGGAAATTTTTTAAGCTTATTTTTCTTTCAATTAGTGTACGGGATCGGGCGTATTCATAGCATTATTTTTCTATTGCTCGAATGGAAATATTTACAAAAAAAGGAACCCGGGATGTCTGAATTATTGACGAAATTCACCTGTTTCGATTTTAAGGAACTCCTGCGCCTATCCAATTACATACTTCCAATT
>JBNKQE010000159.1:3176-10423 GCA_050295715.1 Leptospirales bacterium | reverse complement strand
CGATCTTTAAAGAAATTCTTAACTGAAAATTACGGTGTTGAGTCGAGTAAACCCGACACATTCAAAAAATTGATGGAGGGGGCCAGTTCTCCGTCAAGCATACATACGGGACATGTAGCCAGTGTAGTCGAGACGGCATCTCGAACAGGTAAAAAAATTGCCGTAATTGGTTCCGGTCCGGGAGGACTTGCGGCCGCTCATGATCTGGCTCTGCTCGGATACAGCGTGACTGTATTTGAAGAGTTGCCTGTCGCCGGTGGTATGATGCGCTATGGCATTCCTGTATACCGTCTTCCCGATGATGTACTCGATCAGGAAATCAAAGCCATCGAAGATATGGGCGTTGAAATCAAACTGAATACTAGAATCGACTCCAGCAAGGGTATCGACGAACTTAAAAGCCAGGGATTTGAAGCTATCTTCATTGCTGTGGGTGTTGTTAAAGGCCGCAGCATTAATATGGAAGGATCCGAACTTGAGGGTGTTTATACTGCTCTTGAGTTTCTTATCGACTCCAGCAAAGGTATCAAGACTGAAACCGGAAAAAGAAGTGTAGTTATCGGCGGCGGTCTTGTAGCAATGGATGCTGCACGTGATGTACGTCGTCAGGTCCTTGAAAATGATCCCAAAAGTGACTATGAAATTCATGTAGCCAGTCTGGAAGACTGGGAGAATATGCCTGCCGCGCTCAGCGAGTCAGGGCGACAGGAACTGGAAGAGACTCTCGATGAAGATATTGATTTTCATCCATCCTGGGGACCAAACCGTATTCTTGGTGAAAACGGAAAAGTCACTGGAATTGAGCTGAAGAAGGTACTGAGAGTTTTTGATGAAGACATGCGTTTCAATCCTCAGTTTGATGAGAGTGAGCTGCGAGTCATTCATTGTGACTCAGTCATTTTTGCCGTAGGCCAGATGGCCGACTTGAGTTTTCTCAATGAATCCGATGGTGTGACAATTACACCACGCGGAACCATCCAGATTGATAAAGACCTTATGACAACAGCACCCGGAGTATATGCCGGTGGTGATGTCGCTTTTGGTCCCAGAAACCTGATCGATGCGGTGGCCAATGGAAAAAAAGCCGCTGTTTCAATTGATCACTATTTAACCGGGCGTAACCGCTCCAAAACATACGACGTTTCTATTGAATCAAGTTATACTCCTGCGTATGGCATGATCAAAGATTACGATGTATATGACCGAAAAACTCCCGATGTTGCCGAGCCTGAAGATCGTGTTGGGAAACAGATGATCGAACTCTCTTTCGATGAGAGAGAGGCGGTGGAGCAGGCATCGCGTTGTCTTACCTGTCACACGAGTCCCATATATGATGGCGATTTATGCATTATATGCGGACGATGCGTGGACATCTGCCCTCAGGATTGTCTCTCATTTGTACCTGTATCGGAAATCGATATTGATGGTGTTGAAGATAAGCATGCCTGGGCGAAAGAGGTTGGACTGAATACAGCGGAAGATCTGACCGTCATGATTAAGGATGATGAGAAGTGTATTCGTTGTGGTTTATGTGCAACAAGGTGTCCGACGGATGCTTTTACCATGGAGACTGTTGTGGTTAAAGAAAACCCGATTGTTTCCGGTTGATTGTATAAATCAACATCCGGAAGATTTTAATAATAACATCAAATTAAATCCGACTTCTGTCAGGGGGATAGTTATGTCTGAACATAAAGAAAGCGAAATAGAGGAAACAAAAACTTCTCGAAAAGGATTCCTTTCGCTTGTTACTAAAGTGACCGTTATTGGCGGTTTACTGGGACAGAGTGCTATGTTTATTCGAGCTCTTGCGCCCAATGTTTTGTATGAGCCATTAAAAAGATTTAAGATTGGTTTTCCAAATAAGTTTTCAAGTGGAACAAATTTCCTGTCGGAAGGCAGGATCTTTATCGTAAAAGAGAGCAACCAGTATCACAGCATCTCTGCTGTTTGTACTCACCTGGGTTGTACTGTGAATTTACACAAACTTGCTGAACCGCAAAAAGTAACGACTCTCAATGGTGATGAGATTGTTCAGAAATGGGAGTTCCACTGTCCCTGTCATGGATCAAAATATCGGGGTGACGGAAGTGTCTATGCCGGACCTGCTCCTGCCGATCTCGCAACATATAAACTGGGACTTGCTCCCGATGGGAATATCGAAGTTGATACAGGCGAAGAAGTTTCTAAGGAATTTCGAGCTACAATATAATTAATACTTCGCTATACGGGGTGAGTGATTGGACCTGCCGCTTGCCCCTGACAGATTTTAGAAAAAAGAAAAATCTACGGGTCGGGTAATATGAACGAATTAAAACAAAAAATAAGTGATCTGAATCGTACGCTATTTGGTAGCTGGGCACCGCGCACAAAACGCGAACAATCTGATGCCGTCGGATTTAACTTCCTGATGCACTGGTTCCCGGCGAAAGTTACATTGAAAAGCCTATCATGGGGATACTCATTCTGGCTGGGAACAATATCTGCATCGCTGTTTATGATACTTACTTTTACGGGTATATTTCTAATGATGCTTTACGTTCCCTCTGTCGAACGTGCTTATCATACAATTAAAGACCTTGAATACGTTGTCTCCTATGGATGGTTTTTGCGAAGAATGCACAGGTGGGCCGCTCACCTTATGGTTGCAGCCGTTTATCTTCATATGTTCCGAGTATTTTTGACTGCAGCTTACCGTTCATCCAGTATGACAAAACGTGGCATGCGCCCGATGAACTGGTTGATAGGAATGGGGCTTCTTCTTTTTACAATGCTTTTATCCTATACAGGATACCTTCTTCCCTGGGATCAGCTGGCACTCTGGGCCATTACAATTGGAGCAAACATTGCCAATGCCGTTCCTGTCATTGGACCCAAAATCAAGTTTTTTATGCAGGGTGGAACGCTGATCGGTCAGAATACCTTGATCCTTTGGTACACATTGCACGTTGCTATTTTACCTCTTCTCACAGTTGCATTGATCTCATGGCACATGTGGAGAGTAAGAAAGGATGGGGGACTTGCTTCTGTTGATAGTCTGGGAATTGAAAAGACGACCAGCAAAGATCACGGCCATATACCTCCGCGTAAAACCTACACCCTTATGGGAATAGCCGAAGGAGTTCGACCCAGTGTAGTTTATAACAAATTGAAAGGCGCTACCATACCTGCTATACCAACTGTGCTTACGAGAGTAATGATTGTATTTCTTTTTACTCTTGCTTTCAATATGTTTCTTTCAGTTTTTTTCTCTGTACCTCTGGAAGAGCCTGCAACAACGGAGTGGACTCCTAACCCGGCTAAAGCGCCATGGTATTTTCTCTGGTTACAGGAACTTGTTACAATTACAACAATTCGCATAGGCGGTATGTCATTGAATGGTGGATTTATCGGTGGTGTCATAATTCCATCTTTAATCGGCGGTCTTGCGGCCCTCTGGCCGTTTCTCGACCGCTCACCTGAGTCTGCGATTGGAGTGTGGTTTCACAAAACACGAAAGTTGCAGAATGCTGTTTTCCTGTTTATTATGGGAATCATTCTAATCATGACTTTTATAGGAACTGAACTTAGAGGTCCTAACTGGGGAATCTATATGCCATGGGAAGACTGGCCGGAACATCCTCATAAGTTTTGATTTGAGAAATGACTGATCATGATCGCTGGTCCGGGGAACTCTGATTTTCCCCTGGCTGCGAATCTCTGAATTGTAAAGAGTGGAATGATCTAATACAGCTATAGTATCTATTTTGATATATGAAGTAAAAGCTTCAAAATGAACGGTAATAATCAGGAGATATCATGCAACAGAATGATAAAACATTGTTGGCCATAGGCGGACTTATTGTATTTGTTCTTACATCCATTGCTTTTTTCAAAGACTTCAATGCGGAGTGGAAAGAGTATCAGGATGAGTTTATAGAAATTGCAACTGCAAAATTGGGCGAAGAAAAAGCGGAATCATTGCAGGTGGGAATTCAGCAGATCTGGAATGAAGAGCTTGGAGTTACTGATCGATGTACAACCTGCCATATGGGTATAATGATCCCCGGATTTGAAAATCAACCGAATCCGTATAAAACTCACCCCGATCTTGACTTCTGGAATAAAAGTCATAATTTCAAGGACTATGGATGTACAACCTGCCATGGCGGTCAGGGATTTGCTGTAAAGACAGCAGATGCTCATGGAGAGATGAAGCACTGGCTTGAGCCTATGTATACTAACGCGATGGCTCAGAAGTATGGTTTTAAGGGTGCTAAAGACCTTATGCAGATCAACTGTAATACCTGTCATAGAAATGACCCTCCTGCTACCGAGCACATGGAATATGCAAATCTCGGTAAGAAGCTGATGCAGGAGAAGGCATGTATTGCATGTCATGTTCTTGATGGAAAGAATGGCGGTTCTATCGGTCCCGATCTGACATACGAAGGCAGCAAGCATGGCGAACACTTTGATATGACGGGAGTAAAGGGCGAACATTCCGTATTTAACTGGCATATGGAACACTTCCAGAATCCTCCTCAGGTTTCCCCGGGATCCATTATGCCACCGGTTGCTTTGACAGAAGAAGAAGCACGTGCTCTTGCCATTGTCGTAATGAGCTGGCAGAAAAAGACTTTTCCTGTGGTTTTCACTCCATCTCAATCAAGAGAAGAGATGCAGGCCACTGAAGAGTAACCTATATCTCAAGACTTAACGTGAAAAAGCCGGGCCTTTTAGGTTCCGGCTTTTTTTATATCTTCCGACCGAATTACCTGTTGGAATAAAAATTGACTTAATTGTTTAATGGCATACCTTTATTTCAGGAGGATATCTCCCTTGACTGGCCGTGCGAAATTGATGAAGCAATCTGAGTTTGTAAATGCACAATATTTTGTATAACACTGAATTTTCTACCGTGATTATTACGGATTGCAGCTTCTATAAATGCTGCGTAATTCCTGTTACAAAGTGGAAAAAATGTTGTATTATCGTCTAAGATACAGTATTGATATGAAAAAAGCAAGAGCTCACCTGCGTAAGGCTACAGCGGATCAGGGTGGCCACACAATACGGGTTGCGGATAGAGCGTTATGTGGATTTATATACTTCCGGGCCGAGAGGTGGTTGTATATATTCATTGAAATCATAAGATTCGACTTACCCTCGCTTTTCGTTATTAATTTGTTTAAAAAGAAAATCATCAGGAATAAGAGATTAATATGAGATATAATAGAACTGTTTGTGCTGCAATTAAAATGGGTGCTTTAGCAATCATTGTTGGTAGCGTTTATTTATTAAACGGATGTGTCAGTGTTCCGCCGATAAAACCTCCCCGGTTAGTAAAAGGAGATTACCAATATCTTGCTCAATACATGGACTGGATGATCCCACAGGAAATGGATGAGTATGATATCGAAGGCCTCTCTATAGTCATTGCAGATAAAGAGTCTATTATCTATACGAAGGGATTTGGCCGTAAAGATTATCAAGGAAATCCGGTTACTCCTGACATCCGTTTCTCCCAGGGATCTATTACTAAATTATTTACAGCCATTGCTGTTATGCAGCTCGTTGAACAGGGAGAGTTTAACCTGGATACTCCAGTGAAAAAACTCCTACCTGATCTTGACTTAAAATCAGTGGAAACCGGCTGGAACCAGGTGACTGTTCGAACTCTATTAAATCATCACAGTGGATTTCCGTCCGATATCTTTAATGGATTCTCCATCGGTTATCCAACAAATGAAAGATTGGAACCTCAACCACTCTCGGAAATTACTGTGCAATTATCAAAATCGTATCTGACATCAAAACCGGGGATGCTGCACTCTTATTCGAATATTGGATATGCTATTCTCGGACGAATTATAGAAGTCACAAGTAAACAGTCTTATTCAGAATATATTAAAACGCATATTTTTCAGCCTGCCGGAATGGAAGAGAGTACAGTAGAAGCGTATGTTAAACCTGGGACCATGAGTTATGGTTTTGTAGACGGCGATGTGGTCAGTATGCCTGTAATTCGTGATTATCCAGCAGGTTCACTTGTAGCTTCAGCAAATGATATGGGGAAATTTATGAATGCCATTCTTTCAGGAGGGAAGGGCATTCATGGTCAAATAATATCGAAGAAGACACTGGATACGATGCTTGCACCGAGTAATACGGATTCCACACTGGATGGACTCTTCCGGATTGGTCTTGGATTTTTCTATTCCAAATTGTCCGGTGATATGGAATCCATGGTTGGTCATGGAGGAGACCTTCCGCCGTTCCATGCTCTATTATTCTTTGATGTAAAAACGGGAATTGGAGTTTCGGTTCAGGTGAATTCGATACAAGGTTCATCCTTTCAACTGAAAGATATCGTATCAAATGCAATGGCAATGGCTATTGAAGCAAAAACAGGAATTAAGCCTTCATTAGAAAAGGAGGAGAGGAATCCTGCCAGGACTTTGAATCTGAGTGAGTGGGATGGGGAATATGCTGGCAATATGGGGATTTCCAGTTTCAGAATGGACGATGGAAAACCGGAAATGAAATTAATGGGAATTCCTGCAGCACTTCACCTGGAGAGTGATGGGACATACAGTATTTCAATTAATGTATTTGGCCTTTTTGAAATTAAACCGGACTCACTGAAAGATTTGCGAATCAATTTTGTGAAATATAATAATGATCCATATATCCTTGTATCGGCTTATGAGTTTCCTTTGATGGTTATGGAGCCTTTTAATAAATACTCTATCCCGGAAGTATGGAAGCAAAGATGTGGCGACTACGAAATGGTCCATTCGGATCCGTTTCCCGTGCTTGAAAGTCGTTTCTCTCTTATATGTGATGACGATGAGGGTGCATTGTTTTTCGAATTAACTCTGGGTAATGTTCTGGGAGGAAGTAGCCTTGCGATTCCATTGAAAATCCATGATGATATAATTTTGCAGACTGCCGGACGTGGACGTAATGGTTCTGAGAGTATTTATGTTATAAAAGAAGATGGTGAGGAATACCTCTCTTTTTCCGGTTACAAACTAAAAAAAATGTAAATGTATCCTGTAAAACTTATGGCGATAGGGAGAATCGAAAGAATGGAAAAGTCTCTATAACATGAAGTTCTCTTATGGATGGAAATTGGAGTCTGCACATTACAAGGTCCATGGATGGACCTACTTCGGAGCAAGCGGACAGGGATGTCCGCTTGCTCCGATAATGGAAGGGACTCCAATTTCTCAATCACATAATACGTGGTGAGTAGTTACTAT
>JBNKQE010000159.1:0-3167 GCA_050295715.1 Leptospirales bacterium | reverse complement strand
CGGACAGGGATGTCCGCTTGCTCCGATAATGGAAGGGACTCCAATTTCTCAATCACATAATACGTGGTGAGTAGTTACAAACATCTTTGATATGGTGTGCCTGCAATATATGAGCGTCTCACTGTAGTTTTTTCATAACGGTTCAACAAATGAATTATTACAGGGATCCTTCCAGATATTTTAATCCTCTAAATCGAATAAGAATCGATAAGTTATTTCTGATTTTGATTCATTTCCATTTCGTCTTATCCAACTAATATGGAGCTAGATTCATGATTGTAATAAATAAAACGATAAAAACAATGATTCTGGTAGGAGTCCTATCAGCCAGTGCATGTAGAACCAGCCCGGCTCCGGTGCCGGACAGGTATATCGTAGGAGCTTCCGTTGAAACAATGGAGCAACTGGAAAACCTGGAGGCAAAAATAATTCAGGCGAGAAAAAGTAAAAAGGAATCCACACACGACGTTGAAATTGCAAAGCAGGCAATAAAGGTTATTGAAGCGAAAAGAACTCTACTGCAATCGGAAAAAATATATATATATCAAGAAGAAGAGCTTTATACTTTAACAGAGGATGCTGCAAAACTGGCCTCCGTTCATGTTAAGAAAGAACAAAATGCAAAAAACATTGAATTAAATCAGAACTTAATTAATTACCGAAAACTTCAGTTAACCAATGCAGAGATAAACCTGGATTTGCGTGATACAGAATTACGGTCATTTGTTGCCGAACGTGAATGGATCAGGGCCAAAGTTGCACATGCATATTTAGAAAAAAAGAGTAACGAGGAAGGTACATCAAGTTCCGTAAAGGAAAAGAGTATTTTTCTTCAGTCGAAAGATTATGATGTCTCCAGTTATGAGAGCTATCATTTAGAGATACAGGAAAAACTGAAAAGTATTCATGAATCATTAAAAAGTATTGAGTCGAAACTGGCAGTTCATCGTGAGAACTTAGAAGAGAACGCGGATCTCTGAGAAGAACCGGGCTGTCATATACCTTGCTTATCATAAGATAGTTAATTCAATATATATTTACAACTTTATGAAAGTTAGAGGGCCATAAAAATGAAAAATAAAATCCATTCCATTTTGAACCGAATGCTTGTGAAAAAGAGACTTTTGGCTCATATTGTGATCCTTCTTGCGATGAGCCCGGGAATCCTTTATGCCGATATCATATATTTCCCCTGGGAATATAACTCACTCTACAGCGATAAAGTGGCCCTTGAACTGGAATTGAAAAATATAAAAAGTCAATATATTCATGAACGAGATAGTCTTAAGGATAAAATCTCTTCCCTCGAAAATGAAATTCTTAAATTAAATGATACTATTGCTTTTCTGGAAAAACAGAGGGCAGGCGATAGTGCAAACTATGAGAAGCGTATAGCAGATCTTGAAAGATCACTTAATATCCTGGGAAAAAAAAGCGGACAAAAAGAGAGAGAGCTGGTGGAAGAAAATCAGCAAACGCGTGAAAAATATGAGGGGCAGTTAAAAGAGTTACGAGATGAACTGGAAAGCGAGAAAAGGAAGTGCATGGAACAACTTGCGTCACTCAAAGACAGTCATTTTGAAGAGATACGTAAAAAAGATAAGAAAATTGCAGATTTAACTGAAGAGCTTTCACGTTTGAAGGAGTTGAGTGATTCTCAAAAACAGGAGCTGAGTCGTCTTCAGGATCAAGCTGATAAGCTTATGGAAAGCCTAAAAAAAGAGATCGATGCAGGGGATATTCGTGTAAAGAAAATGCACAACAGAATAGTAATAAACATTGATGATAGGATCTCTTTTGATTCAGGATCGGATAAGCTCAAGGGAGATGTGAAGAGTGCTCTGGATCGAATTGCGAAAATCATAAATGACTACCCGGAGAACAGAGTTGTAATCGAAGGGCATACTGATAATGTGCCGATTCGAACAGCCCGTTTCCCTGATAACTGGCAGCTATCAACAGCTCGAGCTCTCTCTGTGCTGCGGTATATACTGGCTCAGGATATGGTAACGCCTGATCGTTTTTCTGCTGCCGGATATGGTGAGTATCAACCGGTTGTTCCCAATGATTCTCCTGAAAATCGAAGCTTGAATCGAAGAGTTGATATAGTACTGATTCCGAGAAGCATTCCATGATGATACCGAAGTGATCCATACAATTTATTGCGAAAAAAATATCGTATGTTAATTATGATTTTATTTCAGGAGGAAAATAACTTAAATGACTCATTTTATACTGATTATTTAATATCAGATAAATCGTGATCGTTATAGATCCATCTTACCTGGGGCGTCGGAATGAAATTCGGGTTTAACTGTCAGTATGTGTCCTTCGTAAGTTAAAACGATGACAGAGCGTCCGGATGTTATTTCATCTCCACCCTCACTCCGTGCGGTCCAGAGCTCACCTCTTATCCGGATTGTGCCCACGGGAGCAATGTCACGAATAACAACTCCGTTTTTTCCTATAAGCTTCCTCATCCCGTGCGGCTCGTTTCCTGAATAGCTTCGAAAGACAAAGGGATACAGTATGAAATCTTTAATAATCCACCCAAGAACTCCGGCAGTCGCCCAGATTGCATTGATCGTGTCGTAATGATACATGAGTGCAGCAAGTAGAAAAGCAATGACCCATCCGGGGAGCTGAAACAATATATATCGTGTAAAAGAATTCACATAGCAAAAATATATATGTTTCATGGGAATGGCAAGTACTGTTAACAACAGGTTAAATTTTACGGAATTACCGCCAGAAAATTCTTTTGGGACAAGTTAGTAGAAATCTTTTGACATGATTGATTCCGGGTAGATTGAGCTGGAGTATGCTACTTTCTCTTATGTAAGTTTTGGTTTTGCAGTTGGAGGAGGTCCTGGTATCAATATTTATTTCTCTCGAGTTGTAGGATTGAAGGCTGAGGCATTTTTTAATAAACAGTATTTGAAATCGAATCAATTTTCAAAGAGAACTCTTGATGTATATACAGCTCAACTCGGATTCATATTCAATATGACCCGGGTAATTCCCAATTGACGTTATTGCCGATAGAGTAAAGATTTAAATCTGCGCGGGGGGCAGCCAGTTAAATAAATCAATTATTTACTGGTTGCAATATAATTTGTCCGTGTCAGAGTGTTGCTATGGAATCTCCGCAACAGTCCCACTCTTCT
>JBNKQE010000158.1:0-10423 GCA_050295715.1 Leptospirales bacterium | reverse complement strand
TATGACCGGATTTTTTCCGCATTGGAATAAAAATGAATTGTCAGATATACAAATACATTTTTCAAGAAGATACATATTCGTTATATACTCGAGTATATTTTGCAAGAACCTAACCATGAACACAAAGAAGATTGTTAAAGATTTTTAATTACACTGCATATCAATATTTGATAAATATTGAAGTATTCTTTATTATAAACGGCTCCGGTTATTTCATTTGATACACGTTTTCAGTCAGGAAACCCCTCCATGCCTGTAATACTCCTGAGTCCGTTGCATCTTTTCGCCAGGCTCCATGAATTATTAGTCTGGACTCTTTTCGCTGCAGTGGAACAAACTCGATCCCCTTCTCAAATGCCCCATGATATTCAAGAAATGATTGCGGTAACACAGTTGAGCCCATTCCGGCCATTACGCAGGAATAGAGCGTATGAATTCCCGGTATTTCATGAAAAACAGCATCCAATATTTTCTTTTTTCTGATATAACTCTCAAGGCGAATGCGAAAAGAACACCCACCCGGAAGAACCAGAAAACGCTCATCACATCTACTCCGCATATCTTTTGGTTTACACGGCATAGAGACAATACCGAGCGTTTCTTCAAACAATGGAACAGACTCCACAGATGCATCGCCAGGTTTTTCACCAGGCATTGCAAAATCTACATCACCATTTTTTAACCATCCCATCTGCACAGCAGAATCCCCTGTTTTCAAAAGAATTCGGATATCGGGATAATTCGCTGTAAAAGCGGGGAATAGAGATGCCAGACGAACAACGGCGCTGGATTCCATTGAGGCAATACGCAGCATTCCAGAAAATCTTGTTCGATCCATACCGATCCCATGTGCCTTTTCTGATAGATCCAGAATTTTTCTAGCATAATCGTAGAGCGCTTTCCCCTCCTCTGTCGGTTTCGTCCCGCCCTTCTTACGAATTAAAAGAGGACACCCCAGCTCTCTCTCCAGATTCCTAATAGATGTGGATGCGTTTGACTGAGCCATAAACAGAATCCGAGCCCCCTCAGTGAAACTCCCTGCCTCTACAACATTTACAAATATACGCAGTGATTGAAAATCCATATATCTATATCATTGATAGCTTTCATATTAACAATCTATTTTTCATATCCTGCATCATATGATAATATAATACTATGAAAAGTGAAAAATTGCTATTGGTAATCGATATCCAGATGGATTATTTTCCTGGAGGAAAGATGGAGCTGGACTCGCCCTTGCAAGCGGCTCAAAATACAAAGGTCCTTCTCGATTTCTTTCGTAAAAATAATCTGCCCATCATCCATATTCGCCATGAATCGATTCAGAAAGGGGCCGGTTTTTTAATACCGAATACAGCGGGAGTAGAAATTCATTCCGCTGTCAAACCTCATGAAGGAGAGTTTATAGTTACGAAAAATTATCCTAACTCATTTCGTAATACAAATCTCAGCAGTATTTTAAGAGATCAGGGGAAGTCGCATCTTGTAATATGCGGAATGATGACTCATATGTGTGTATCATCCACAACAAGAGCAGCCTGGGATCTCGGATACAATGTAAGTCTGATTCACGACGCCTGCGCAACACGTTCCCTTGAATCCGTCGCGGGAAAAGTTTCCGGACACAATGTTCATATTGCTCATATTTCAGCACTGGAGCGATTTGCAAAAATTCAAAATCATCTTGAATTTTTCGAATAGCACTACCCTGGGCTGGATATAATCATAGATTTACCCGGCCTAAAAAGAATGACTCAGCGGCATTCAGTTCCTGGAATCAAGTAGAGAACACAAGATGGAAAAAGTTCAGGAACGTTTCAGGATTGCATGCAATACTCGGCCATAAGAGGATATCATGAATAACACAATAGAAATAATCAGAGCCAGAGAGTTGTACCGTACGATGACGGTTTGGAATTTTTCGCCACTGGATCGAGCATGTTTACCCATGGTCATTCGAGGAACCTGGTTATTTAAAGGAATACCGGATGTAGAAAAAATGAAAGAGAGTCTTAAGATACTTCTTGGTTACTATCCCCACCTGTCCGGAAGGATGAAAGATAAAAAAGGAATACATCTCACCAATGAAGGAGTCCCATTTACAGTAGCACATGATTCCGTTCTTTCACTGTCAGAAAATCTGGATGGAAAAAATTATCTATTTTTTCATTTCTAAATTTTCTACCGACAGTCCTTTCAGGTGCTATCAAAGAACGCAGCAAACCCTTTTATTTTTGAGGATTTCCTGCTCGAAGAATTAGCAAACTCAAAACGGACGATTCCTGGTTACAGAAGATGCGTGAAACAAGAAGAGCGGATATGCAATAATATAATGAAAGTCTATGAATGTATTGTTCTTCCTGTTTCCGAATACGACTGCAATATCACTTTTTCATCGCTGAAAAAATGATTACTGACACTGTTTCAATTTGTGAAGTATCTCTTTTCCAAATTCATCCACTTTCGCCCGTCCAATACCATACACACTTTCCAGTTCGGATAGGTTCTGCGGGTTTTTAACGGCCAGATCATGCAGAGTGCGATTGGAGAATACCATAAAGGCTGGCATATCCATCTCACTTGCGAACTCTTTTCTCCATTCGTAGAGTACCATTTTCCGGACCTCCTGTTCGCCAGTGAGAGGACCTGTATCTGCAATCTTCTTCTTCTTGACTGTTTGTGCAGACCACCTTGTTCGCAGAACCTTTCGATTGGAATCAGAATCACATATATCGCAGTGACCGCATCGGGTAATTCGCTGAGCATCTTTGAAGTAAGTGAGAATTCCCGAATGACGGCATTCTCCACCTTCACAATACTCAACCAGTGTATCCAGTGCATTCCAACGCCTGGAGAGGATCTCCTCCGGCGCATCTGACTCACGTATAAAAAAAGAATGAAGTCCTTTATCTTTTTTTGTATAAAGAACAAGGCAGGTCGAGTTATTACCATCCCTTCCGGCGCGTCCCATCTCCTGGTAAAGTGATTCAATGTTCGATGGAATCTGGTAATGAATTACAAGTCGAACATCCGGATGATCAACACCCATACCAAATGCATTTGTAGCTGCAAGAATTCGAATGTTTCCGCTGTCGTAATCCCTTTGCACGTTCTCTCTCTCTTCGGAAGATAAACCGGCGTGATAATAGCCCACTCCCGAATGAGAGCTTTTTAAATTATCGCAAAGGCTTTCTGTCTGCTTACGTGTTCCGCAGTAGATAAGAATGCGCCCCTCTCTGACCTGTTCTACAGCGGAAAAAATTAAATCAATTTTATCATCTTCGCGGTCACAAATCTCCACCTGATAGTAGAGGTTTGATCTGTAGAATCCATACACATGACGATCAGGATTTTTCATTCCCATCTGTCTGGCAATATCCTCCAGGACCTCGGGAGTGGCTGTTGCCGTAAGTGCCAGGACCGGGACATCAGGACGTGCTCTTCGAAACTCAGTCAGACGATGATAATCAGGACGAAAATCATGGCCCCACTGGGATATGCAGTGTGCTTCATCAATAGCAAAAAGAGAAATCTTCTGTTTAAGAATCCAGTCAAGAAACCCCTGTTTCTGAACACGCTCGGGAGATAGCAGAAGAATAAAATGTTTCGACCTCTGCATATTCCGGAAGACCTCCCTCTTTTCTTCTACAGGCATACCAGAATGAATAGCTCCCGACGGGATACCCAGCTTTTTTAGAGAAGATACTTGATCCTGCATCAGTGCAATGAGCGGCGATATTACAATAACAATTCCTTCAAGAATCAAAGAAGGGAGCTGATAACAAAGGGACTTCCCACCACCGGTGGGCATTACAGCCAGCGTATCCCTTCCAGAGAGAACAGACGTAATTATCTCTTTTTGCCCGCGACGAAAGCCATCCAGTCCGAGAGTCTCTTTTAAAATTTTTTCAGTATCAATTTCCGGGACCGGTGGGTTCACAGAGTTATTTCACAGGGACAGGTTTCTATGGCAAGTACTTCATAATAAGAATCAGCATGTATCCCGATTCTATTCTTAATGGTATTTTCCTGTACAATGAGAAGCCGGTAAAAATATGGCATTTCCATTAGTCTGCCGATTTTTATCCTATTTTACAGAACTTCATTCGGTTCCGTATGAGTTTAGATTGGACATGGCAAATTTTCCATTAATTCTCAAAATCTTACTCGCCATAGATAATGACACAATCCTTATAAAGAAGAAATCCACCGAGAATACTCATATATACAGTGTCGTATTTACTTATTAGTCATAACAGTTTTTCTTTGTGTTTTATCGATCACAAAAGAGAGCAATGCCTGGATCATTCGATCACTCATACCCCATGAAAAATAATGGTAATTTCAATTAAATAGTTCTAAACCGATTGATTGATAATAATGTATTCGGGTGCATGCAGAAATATATAAATTGAGATAGATACTCATTAAAATATGTCCGCGCAATCCACAGTATGATATTACTCATTCGAAAATGAAAATCGGCAGAGAGCCTATCTGCTGTGAATTATCAACAAATGGATGACTTTTCTGATGTTTTAACTGAAATCTTCTATTATATTGTAAGCAATTAACAAGACAATCATCCAGAATGAGTTAGTTCATCGGGCAACCCTCTGAGCCAGGTATTTCAAAATGACCAAAATATGAGTATCGGGGCAAAATCTGACATTTTTCACCTGATTTAGATACATGATAAAAGAATAATTGTTGCTAAAATAGCGTTCTACGATTATTTCTTCTTGAAAGAAAAAGCAATCCTTGTATTAGAATCTTTCTAATTATACAAGACTTGTAACCATATCTGTAACCATTGATTTGCTGCAGAATCAAATGTACATAGAATTGAAAATATTCTTGCCGGATATTACTGGAATTTTTCGGACTAACTGAGACTCCAGGAGAGAGAACGAAATGAAATATAAAGAATTTGTAGCTGAAAGCCTGAAAACTGTTCCTGAAATATTTCCCTGGGATGTTCAGGATATAATTGAAAAAGAGTCTCCTGACTCCTATCTTCTGCTGGATATTCGTGAAGAGAGCGAATACGAAACTCTACACATTCGTAACTCGCTCAGTGTTCCTCGCGGGATTCTGGAACCTTCTGCTGACTGGGGTTTTGAAGAAACACAACCTGAACTGGTCCAGGCAAGAGAAAAAAAAGTCATAGTAATTTGTCGTTCTGGAAATAGAAGCGCAATGGCCGGGAAAACACTCCAGGAAATGGGGTTCAAAAATGTAATTTCAATGAAGACCGGTGTTCGGGGCTGGAATGACAATGAGTACGAACTTGTTGACCATGAGGAAAATGTTGTTGATATTGATGCGGCCGAAGAGGTCCTCAACCGCAAGGTCCCCGAGGAAAAACTCGGACCAATTGCTGTTAAGTAAGGTCTTTCTTCTTGCCCGGAGAGTGACACATTATCAAATGGATATCTCCGGGGGTAAGAATTTATGGGAAAAGTTTATCTAATTGGCGCGGGTCCTGGAGATCCGGAACTTCTAACCTTGAAGGCTGTGCGTGCCATCCAGGAATCTGATGCGATCCTTTACGATCATCTGATTAACCCGGAGACCCTTCGCCATTGCAAACCCGATGCAGAACTTCACTTTGTCGGTAAGTCGAAAGGAGATCATACACTCCCGCAGGAAGGAATCAACGAACTTATCGTCAAACTTACCGAAAAGCACCAGGTAGTATCGCGCCTTAAAGGCGGAGATCCTCTTATTTTTGGACGCGGCGGCGAAGAGTATGAGTACATACTCTCTCACGGCATCCCATGCGAAATCATACCCGGAATAACAACAGCCATGGGAGCCGGTGCCGATCTGGGCCTACCTCTTACTCACAGAAATTACTCATCCGAAGTTGTTCTGATTACCGGTCACAAAAAGAAGGATGGCAATTACGAGAATTTTCGTGGACTTACTCTTAAAAATAAAACCTATGTTATCTACATGGTTATTACGGCTCTTCGAAATATTACCGATGAGTTATTGAAGAATCCCGAAAACGCCCGGATACCGGTTGCGATCATTGAGAAAGCCACCAGGAAAAATCAGCGTCTCATTACGGGAACGGTTGAAAATATCGCCGATGTTGTAAAAAAAGAAAATGTGCAACCCCCGGCAATTATGGTTGTTGGCGAAGTTGTAAATTTCGTTGCCGAGATAGAAGAGCTAAAAAGCCGCGTCTTTGCTATGGAAGGCAGCAAGTAACAGCCTGTTGCATCATATATGTATTTTCTTTCACGGTTACCTGAATATCGGAAACAACTACAAAAATAAATTCCTGCAGATTATACTCGTTCATATGATAGGCAGGGTGATTTTTACCGAAATATACGATACTGCTTTTAAGAAATTGTTTGTAATTTCCAGAAGCTATCTATATCCAGAAGCATTTCAATCACACTGTGGCATCCTCTTCGCACGACGGAAGAGAGAGATATCTTAACATTTTCCCCTGGATGAATTGCAATGCAAACCGCAATTACCGGGACAGGACGTCCCACAAGAACCGGCAAAGAGTAAAGGAACTCTTCAAGTTTTTGATCGTGGTCGGTTACGGGATTGAATAACTCTTCTGCACCAAAACTGCCTGCCGGTCTTCCCATACTATCAAACTCCGCTTTATGATCTCCCGGCAAATAATAAATACGGACACTTCCCTCCGGAATCGATGATGAAGCCTCCATGGCATCCACAACAACAACCCTGTCAGCATCAAAAGCGTCCAGATTTCTAATTGCCGAAGTCCCTGCCTCTCTCAAGTGAATATTCTCATTATCTATTTTACGAGCCAGTCGACGATAAATAAAATATCCGGCACCATCATTCTCTCTAAGCGGATTCCCAAAACAGACAATGGATGTGTTCAAAGCTCAATACCTGAAACGAAATGGTTCAGCTCCTGCTGCGTGGACCGTGCAGACAAGGCATGCATCATGCGACCGAACAATATGACCGACATGAATCGGATTTTTTTTGTCCTCCAGAGGAGTTCCAACAAGTGTTTGTTCCACATGACCGGGAATGCCGTTTTCATCCCTCGGTGAAGCGTTCCAACCTGTAGGTGATATAATTTGATAACGTTCAATCTTTCCATCCTGAATAGAGATCCAGTGTCCCAGAGCACCTCTCGCCGCATGAATCAGCCCGAAACCTTCTCCATCCCCGGTCGTGGAATCAACCGGTATTACATAATCATCTCCGTGGTATTTTTCAAGCTCTTTAAGAGTGCGTCGCAGATCAAGAAGCGATTTTACCGGACGATGAAGTCTGCTGAACTGCCGCAGCCAGGCGTTGGAAGATTCCCTGTCAAAAAGATCCGTAATCAACGGGTCTTTATCCATAACCATCTCCGCCAGAGGTCCGACCTCCATGGGACGTCTATCATATCGCGGAGCCTTGGCCCAGCTATAGCTATTACTTGCGTGAGTATATCCAGGAACCGTATCTGCTACTGAGGGATGAAGTGGTTCAAATTGCTCATCATACCATGCATGCGAAACGTCTTCAGTAATGAGTTCCTGACGAAAAATATCTATAGTTTTCGTCTCTGGATTGTAACAACCGGCAGGCCGCGACCGCGGACTGTTTTCGCTTCGCGGATCATATGACTCAGGATCAAAATAATTGCCATAGCTTAAAAGATCACCTGCACCTATTCCCAGCTTATGAAGCTCATGATAACGACCGGCTCGGATAAATAATCCGGTTGCAGAATTTTTATGTTCTGGCTTTTCATTTAGCCAATCCTGTAAATCTTTTACAGATTTTATATCAAGCCATCTTTCGAATTTACAGCCAAGTATTCTCTTCTCATACCAGGAGATGAAATCATCCACAATAGAGACAGACTGAATGACCGGACGAAGATTTGGGCTTAGAGTGACTCCTCCGGGAACCATATACGATGAGTGGGGCCACTGCCCTCCGAACAGAGCAACTATCTCCAGTAACTTTTTCGTATGATGTAGTGACTCAAGATAGACCTGACCCTTCATGGGCAAAAAAGCCTCATTCAAACTGGGTGCATATTTTGAAGATGCATAGTATGGATTACAGAGATCAACTGTGTACATTAAAAAGGTATGACGACAATCCGACTGGATCTCCTCTGCAAGCAGACAAACGTTTCTTACACGTGTTCCATTGGGAGCAACCGGTATTTTCAATGTTGATTCAATTGCAGTTACTGCTGTATACAGATGGGCCGTTCCGCATATCCCGCATATTCTCGGAGTGAGAACAAGCGAGTCCATGTATTTTCGCCCTTTCAATAACTTTTCAAAACCACGAAACATTGTCCCGGAACAATAGGCATCAGATACCCGCTTATCTTCTATATCGAGACGGATCTCAAGATCTCCCTCGACCCGGTTGATATCAACCTGTATTGACTCTTTTGCCATTTCAACACTTCCCGCTGATCGAAATTCTAAACGTAATTGTCCCTGTCCAGTAATCGCTGCGGAGTAGCAGCGCTGGACAATCCTTTGTAGGCCATATAACTGGGACGGTTCACTCCAAGCGGCAGATTCACAGGAACACTTCCCAGTTTCTCCGTTTCAAATAAAGCGAAATCTCCGGGGAAATCAGGAGAAGTACAGCCAAAACAGGGAACCCCGGCCCGTGTCTTGCTACTCTTTCGGTTCCATAATGTCTGATTGCAGCTCCCCATTGTATATGGTCCCTGACAGCCAAGGTAGTAAAAAAGACAACCATTCTCACCGAAAATCATTTCTTCAACATCAAATTCGTGATACTCATTACGGGTGCACCCCTGATGGACTGTCGATTTATAATAATCAGCAGGACGGTTGTAACCATCCAGTTCAAGCGGAATACTCAAAAGCAATGTTGTCAGAATCTCTGTTATTGTAGATGGATGAACGGGACATCCAGAAAGGTTTATAACCGGAAAACCTGATCCGGTTTTCCAATTTTTATCCAGAAGACCTCCCGGTTTTCCCTTCGTAAACTGCAGACCGGTAGCTTCACCCGGATTCACTCCCGATGCCGGGATCCCTCCGAATGTGGAGCATGTACCGACTGCTATAACGAAACGAGCGTGATTTGCCAGGTCCCGAATTATATCTCTTTTGGGTTCACCATGAAACGTATCAAAATACCCGCTCCCTCCAGGGCCGTTCAAAATGGCCCCTTCCACGATAAGGATTGTCAATTCCTGCTTTCCCGTCCGAATCTCTGAAATAATTTCCGCAGTGCGAAAAGCGGGATGTGATGAAAGGGAAGGATGATACAACAACTCTACATCATAGTTACCGAGAAGTTCATTTACTTCCGGGTCTTCCGCATTTAAGAATGACATTGAGTCGCCGCTGCAGGCGCCGGATTGCATCCAGAATATTGTAGCCATATCCCCTCCTTGAATCAGGTCAACGAAACCTGTTCTATACGATTGTTAGTGAATTTAATACCTGACAGTATATAAGAAAATTGTGGATCCGTTAGCAACGAACGAACCAGCTCCACTTCAAAGACATCCTGAAAAACATCCTTGTATTCAAGAACCTCAAATGCTTCCCGCGGATTATCCATCTCTTTGAGCAGCGAAATCAGTAGATTGGTTCGCTCACTTCTGGACATATTTCTCTCTTTCCAGCTGTTAATTCTTTTTGCAATCGATTGAAGATAACCGGCATTATTGATTATACGACTGTAACGCTGGACAAATTCTTTTGCTTCATCTGACTTTCCCTGTTCTTCGAGAAAATGAACACTGTGTTCATAAATAGCAGGGTTTCGTGAAATCACATTGGTTATTCTCTCTTCAGGAAAATTCAGTAGTATATCGGTGAGAACCTGACGACAATTCGCACTCTCCTGCAAAATATGATCAATATGTGTATTGTCCAGCCGTGTAAGAATATGAACGAAAAAATCCACTTCTCGATACAGGTATCTGGTGTCTTTCAACAGTCGAACAAGCGTATCTTGCTCAAAGCCCTGCAGATATTCACTGAAAAAAGATTCCCGGCTCTCACCAATTTCATGGCAGAATCCCATTAGATAGATGATATAGTCTTCCAGAATCGTAGGGGGAATATCAGGGCTGTTGATGATCTTCTTGAATGAGTCAACATCCTTAAAAAGCTTGAAATAAGAAAACATTTGATACAGCAATTCACCGGAACAATGCCTGTCTGCACACACCTTAAATCTCTCCAGTAATGACGGGTCAAGTTCCTGACAGATCAATCGAAGCATCTGATTCACATTCAAACCCATGCCTTCTCCAAGCATAGGGCATAGACCTCGAAAAAATTCACTGCTTTTGCAAAGTTTCTCTGACATGGCTTCCCCCCTGGAACTTAACGAATGGGTAACGAATTCTGTATCTTAACTGTACCTGGATTGAATAATTTTTATATATTTACCATATTTCTAAATC
>JBNKQE010000157.1:0-10439 GCA_050295715.1 Leptospirales bacterium | reverse complement strand
ATCTTTCTTAATTCACCGGATGGTAATTTTACGATAACATACTCTTTATCATGTCCGGAAATCGTTGCATATGCCCCGGCACTTCTTGCAATCTGACCACCTCTACCGGGCTTCAGCTCGATATTGTGAATCGTTGAGCCCACCGGAATATGCTTCAACTTCAACGCATTGCCACTTTTTATTGGTGCCCCTTCTCCGGCCAGGATAATCTGTCCTACAGTAACACCTTCTGGAGCAAGAATGTAACGATATTCACCGTCAGAATACTTGACCAGGGCAATATTGCAGGTCCGGTTCGGGTCATACTGAATTGAAGCTACAACACCTTCGACCTGCAATTTATTTCTTTTGAAATCAATAATACGGTATTTTCTCTTATGACGACCGCCTTTTCTTCGAATCGAAATTCGACCAGCGTTGTTACGCCCTGCTTTGTAATTCAGGGTTTCCAGAAGATTCTTGTACGGTGCTTCACTTGAAACATCTTTCTTATCAAGTACAGTCTTGAATCTAGTCGTCTTTGTAATCGGTCTAAACTTCTTAATACCCATTGTTCTTGCCTTTTCTTTTTATACCGGACAATATTACTTATTAAAATCTATCGATTGCCCTGCCGCCAGAGTCACAACTGCCTTCTTCCAGGTAGGTGACTTTGATGGCTGCTGCCCAAATCTCTTCTTTTTTCCCGGCAGGATGCTTGTATTAACTTTTACAGCATCTACACGATAAATCTTATGCAAAGCCTGACGGATTAACTCTTTATTAGCATCCATCTTTACTTTCAGCGTATACCGATTAACATTCTTAATCGGATTCTTACTATCTTCTGCCTTCTCTGTAATCACAGGGGCGATAATCACGTCATGAATATTCATGCTACACCTGCCTTACTCTTTGCGTCTTTACCATAGTTCTCTTCAAGCCGCTTCAATGCCGACTCGGAAATAACCAGGTGCCCTGCATAATAAATCTCAGGAGCAGTAATCCTTCCCGCATGAACCAGTTGAACATGTGGAATATTAGATACTGATTTCTTAACAATCTGGTCATCGCTATTCACGATAAATCCCACTGTATTTCCTGGAACCAGATTCATATTCTTAAAGATACCATAGGCACTTTTTGTGCTGTAAGAATCCATTTTAATATCTTCGATAATGCTCACGGATCCCGCTTTTGCACGTTCAGAAAAGATAGATCGAATTCCATTTTTTCTAACTTTCCCCGGGATACTCATAGAGTAATCACGTGGACGTGGTCCGAATATAATAGCACCTTTTCTCCACTGAGGGGATCTGGTTGAGCCCTGACGCGCATTTCCAGTTCCC
This sequence comes from Leptospirales bacterium, assembly GCA_050295715.1. Lineage (GTDB taxonomy): Bacteria > Spirochaetota > Leptospiria > Leptospirales > Leptonemataceae > JBNKQE01. The sequence goes on along the minus strand of JBNKQE010000157.1, from coordinate 9,111 downwards.
TTCTGTCTCCAGGGCTTTTTACCACCACCGGATACTTCGCTGACAGTTTTTGTCTTATGCGTTCCCTGGCGACGGTTTCGGTTTTCAATTCGAATTACTGTATATATGGATCCTTTGCTAAAGTCTTCTGTAAAAAGACTCGCCGGTAATTCCACTTCTCCGGTTTTCTTACCGGTATTGTCATACTTCGCTGCTTTCATTATCCCATCGCCTCGATTTTAACAATGCCTGTTCTTGGCCCGGGTACGGAACCCTTTATCATCATAAGGTTTTTTTCTGCATCAACAATTACCACTTCAAGATCCTTCGTGGTTATTGTTACATTACCAGTTTGACCTGGCATTCTTTTACCTTTGAAAACTTTCGCCGGATATGTTCCCGCACCCATGGAACCGGGTGCCCGGTGGAATTTCGAACCATGAGTGGCCCGACCTCCGCCAAATCCGTATCTCTTCTGAACTCCCTGGAATCCCTTTCCTTTGGATACTCCAGTTACTTTTACGCGCTCTCCAACATTAAAAATGTCAGCACGAATTTCCTGGCCAGGTTCCATTTCAGATCCCATATCCCTGAATTCGCTCAACACTCTCATGGGACCAGCTCCGCATTTTTTGAGGTGCCCCAATTCTGCTTTTGACAGAACCTTTTCTCGAACGGGTTGGTATCCCAGCTGAACAGCCTGATAGCTGTCCGATTCTACCGTTTTTACCTGCGTTACTGTGCAGGGACCCGCCTGAAGCACGGTCACGGGGACGATCTTTCCGTTATCGTCGAAAATCTGGGTCATCCCAAGTTTCTTTGCTATTATTCCCCTGGCCATGGTCAAAGCCGCCTTTTCCTAGTTATCAATGTATTATTTCATGAGCTAACCCGAAGGTCAGCTCTTGATGTCCACACTTACACCTGCCGGTAACTGCAGCTTCATAAGCGCATCAACCGTATCAGGGTTCGTGTTCATTATATCAATCAACCGCTTGTGTGTGCGGATCTCAAACTGTTCCCGTGCTTTCTTGTTCACATGAACAGATCTCAGCACGGTAAACTTCTCAACCCTGGTCGGAAGAGGTATGGGTCCGGATACTTCGGCACCCGTTCTCTTTGCCGTTGCTACAATTTCTGCAGCTGATCTATCGATCATACCGTGGTCGAATGCTTTCAGTTTCACTCGGATTTTCTGTGCCATACCTCTACGATCCCCTGTAATTATTCAACAATCTCGGCAACGACACCGGATCCTACTGTACGTCCACCCTCACGAATAGCGAACTTAAGTCCTTTATCCATCGCGATAGGAGTAATCAATTCTACATCCATAGTGATATTATCACCAGGCATTACCATTTCAGTTCCTGACGGAAGTGCAATTGTTCCTGTTACGTCTGTAGTTCTGAAGTAGAACTGCGGACGATAGTTGTTAAAGAATGGAGTGTGTCGACCACCCTCTTCTTTAGTAAGAACATAAACTTCAGCTTTGAACTTTTTGTGTGGAGTGATTGAACCTGGCTTGGCCAGAACCTGTCCACGCTCAATGTCTTCTTTTTTAACACCACGCAGCAACACACCAACGTTATCACCAGCCTGAGCATCATCCAGCAGTTTGCGGAACATCTCAATACCGGTTACAACAGTTTTTGTAGTATCTTTAATACCAACGATTTCTACTTCATCATTCAGCTTAAGAGTTCCCTGCTCAACACGCCCTGTAGCTACAGTTCCACGTCCTGTAATAGAGAAAACATCTTCAACCGGCATAAGGAAGTCTTTATCAGTCACTCGAGTAGGCTCAGGCACATACTCGTCGATTGTCTGAATCAATTTAACAATTGAATCTTCACCGATCTCAGAAGTGTCACCTTCAAGTGCTTTTAGAGCCGAGCCCTGAACAAAAGGAGTGTCTTTTGAGAAGCCATACTTCACAAGCAGATCACGAACTTCTTCAGCAACCAGCTCAGTCATTTCTTCTCTTTCAGACTCGTCGATCATATCCACTTTATTCAGATAAACAACGATATAGGGAACCCCTACCTGATTCGCGAGCAGAATGTGCTCTCGAGTTTGCGGCATAGCACCGTCAACAGCATTTACAACAAGAATTGCCGCATCCATCTGTGCTGCACCAGTAATCATGTTCTTCACATAGTCAGCGTGACCCGGACAGTCTACGTGTGCATAGTGACGAGTTTCTGATTGATATTCCTGGTGAGAAGTCGCAATAGTAATACCACGCTCTTTCTCTTCCGGTGCGTTATCAATCTCATCATAATTAACAGCCTTGTTTCCGCCGCCATACTTCTTACTCATTACTGTAGTAATTGCAGCTGTCAAAGTTGTCTTTCCGTGGTCAACGTGACCGATCGTTCCGACGTTAACGTGAGGTTTCGATCTGTCGAACTTCTCTTTTGCCATTAGTTTTTACCTCTTAAGAGTGATTATAATTCTTTTACCTACGCCAGGTTTAGATTTACGATATCCATCGAAATCGCCACCAGTTTTACTCCGCTTAATTATTACTTAAACGGACGCCCTTGCTATTAGTTCATTGGCAATATTACTTGGAACATCTTCATAATGCTTGAACTTCATTGTATAGCTGGCTCTACCCTGTGTGGAACTACGCAGATCCGTTGCATACCCGAACATTTCCGAGAGTGGAACCTCAGCTGAAACGACTCGTGCCATCCCGCGCTGTTCCATAGAACCGATTCGTCCTCGTCTTCTGTTCAAGTCACCAACAACATCACCCATGTAGTCCTCGGGGGTTACTACCTCTACATCCATAATAGGCTCAAGAAGTACTGGTTTCGCCTTCTTGCATCCATCTTTGAACGCCATAGAGGCCGCCATCTTAAAGGCCATTTCAGATGAATCCACATCGTGGTATGAACCGTCATAAACTTCGACTTTCACATCCACTACAGGGAACCCGGCAAGAACACCGCTTGCCAGTGTTTCAGAAACACCTTTATCAATAGCCGGAATAAATTCCCTTGGAATTGATCCGCCCACGACAGAGTTAACAAATTCGTAACCTTTGCCCGCTTCGTTTGAGGAGAGTCGCAACCAGCAGTGGCCATATTGTCCACGTCCACCGGACTGCTTGATATACTTTCCTTCCACTTCAGCAGAGCCACGAATTGTCTCACGGTAAGCAACCTGCGGTTTACCGACATTCGCTTCTACCTTAAACTCTCTTTTCAATCGATCTACGATAATTTCCAGGTGCAATTCACCCATTCCGGAAATAATAGTCTGCCCTGTTTCATGGTCAGTTTTAACACGAAAGGTTGGATCTTCGTCTGCCAGACGAGAGAGTGCAACACCCAGCTTTTCCTGATCAGCTTTTGTAAGTGGCTCAATGGCCAGGTCAATCACCGGTTCAGGGAATTCCATTCTTTCCAGGATTACCTGGTCACCTTCATGACACAATGTATCTCCTGTAGTTGTCTCTTTCAAACCAACTGCAGCGGCAATGTCTCCGGCATAAACTTTATCAATCTCTTCACGATCATTTGCATGCATCTGAAGAATTCGACCGATTCGCTCTTTCTTCCCTTTAGTCGTGTTGTATATATAAGAACCCTTTTCCATTGTTCCTGAATATACACGAAAGAAGGTTAACTTACCCACAAATGGGTCAGACATAATCTTAAATGCCAGAGCCGAAAATGGCTCTTCATCGCTTGAATGTCGTTCAATCGGATTACCGTCCAGATCTTCCCCTTTAATAGAGGCAACATCCGTTGGAGCCGGCAAAAAGTCGAGAACAGCATCAAGAAGAGGCTGCACTCCTTTATTCTTAAAGGCCGATCCGCAAAGAACCGGAAAGATTTTGAGCTCAAGAGTTCCCTTTCGAAGTGCACGCTTCAGCTCTTCAGTCGTCAGCGTACCAACTTCCAGGTATTTCTCAAGCAACTCATCATCACATTCGGCTGCTGCTTCCAGCAATTGAGTGCGATACTCTTCCGCTTTTTCCTTATACTCAGCTGGAATCTCGGTATATTCGAACTTTGCTCCGAGCTCTTCCCCATTCCACATAATTGCACGATCTTCAACAAGATCAACGATCCCTACGAAATCAGCTTCTGTTCCGATAGGCAACTGAACAGGCACTGCATTGGCTCCCAGTCTTTCACGAATAGTTCCCAGTGAAAAATAGAAGTCAGCGCCCATGCGATCCAGTTTGTTTATAAAACAAAGCCTTGGTACATGATAGCGGTCAGCCTGTCGCCATACAGTTTCAGTCTGTGGCTCAACACCGGCTACACCGTCATATACTGCCACTGCACCATCAAGAACACGAAGTGACCTTTCCACTTCCACGGTAAAATCCACGTGACCGGGAGTGTCGATAATATTGATACGGTGATCTTCTCGATCTTTATCCGCACCTTTCCAGAATGCAGTAGTAGCTGCCGAGGTAATTGTAATACCTCTTTCTCGCTCCTGCTCCATCCAGTCCATTTCAGCAGCGCCTTCATGGACCTCACCGATCTTATACGTACGACCGGTGTAGAACAGAATACGTTCTGTTGTTGTTGTCTTACCGGCGTCAATGTGCGCCATAATTCCGATATTTCGGGTTCTTTCGAGTGGTACTTTGCGTGCCATTTTATTTACCGTTTTATGCCTGTTTACTCTCTACTGACCAAGTGGCCTTCATCACCATCTATAGTGACTGAATGCTTTATTAGCTTCTGCCATCTTTCTTGTATCATCACGTTTCTTAATGGCACCACCCTGATTCTTCTGGGCATCCATCAATTCGTCTGCCAGCTTTGTTGCCATAGACGAACCTTTACGTGCTCTTGAATAACGAATAAGCCATCGAATTGCCAGAGCAAGCATTCGCTCCGGACGAACTTCAACAGGAACCTGATACGTAACCCCACCAACACGGCGAGAACGCACTTCCAGCTGAGGCTTAACATTTGCCATTGCTTCACGGAATACTTCGACACCGGACTGCTCGGACCGCTTCTCGATAATATCCATTGAATCATAGAAAATTTTTTCTGCGACGGACTTTTTTCCGTCCCTCATGAGATAGTTTATAAAGCGACTCACAGATTCATCATTGTATCTTGAATCACCTTCAACCTGTCTTCTATAAGTTGCTGTCTTCCTTCGCGACATGGAACAACCTTACCCGTTTTTTAGATTATGCCTTAGGACGCTTAGCGCCATACCCAGTGTATCCAGGGCCCCTCTTACAATGTGATACCTAACACCCGGAAGGTCTTTTACCCTTCCGCCTCTCACGAGCACGACATTGTGCTCCTGTAGATTATGCCCCTCACCGGGAATGTATGCAGTAACTTCTATCCCTGTCGTCAACCTCACCCTTGCTACCTTACGAAGCGCCGAGTTAGGCTTTTTGGGAGTAAATGTCATAACCCTGGTACAAACGCCTCTTCTCTGAGGAGACCGATCCAGTGCCGGTGATTTCGTTTTCGTTTTCTGTAGGCTACGACCCTTTCTGATCAACTGGTTAATTGTAGGCACGACTTACCCTGCTAAACTTATTAATTTAATTGCCATTTTTACCGAAGCACACTATCCCCTTCTATGATGATACATAGGCCGAAATTGAAGCATCGATACAAAACTAACATCGGAAATGCCATTAACTTGGTCCAACTGCTTGAGCCAGCCAGTATTAATAACAACATTCAGATGAACACACGCCTTCTTGCCTGAGCTTCAGTGCGTGGTAAGTGACCACAAAACGATCACTGGGGACTTGTGACAAGAAGAAATTGATATTAGCCCATCAAGAAGTGACTTTTTTTGAATTTTCAGAGTTTTTTTCTAAAGATTTAAATCAGGGCGGGGTATATCTGCAAAAGGGATACAAAAAAGGCCCCCGCAGGAGCCTTTTTTGTTACATTTTTTATCAGGAATCGTCCTCATCTTCCTCGGAATCCGTATAAGCAACTACAGGTTCGCCATCCTCCGGCATCGGAGCCTGATTGCTTGCCTCTTCACGAATCCTTTTTGAGGCCTCTTCTATGCGTTGCTGCTCGGTTCTCTGAATATCACCATATTCTTCCGAGAAAATCTCAACATTTCGATAGTGTTTGAGCCCTGTTCCCGCTGGAATCAGGTGTCCAATTATAACATTTTCCTTTAATCCGAGCAGATTGTCTCTTTTCCCTTTGATAGCCGCATCAGTTAGAACTTTTGTAGTTTCCTGAAAGGAAGCAGCAGAGATAAAGGAATCCGTATTCAGTGAAGCCCTTGTAATTCCCAGAAGAATCTGGTTACAGGTTGCCGGCACACCGCCCTCGCTGATGACTCGTTCGTTCTCGTCATTGAAAACAAAGCGATCCACCTGCTGATGTGCAACAAACGCTGTATCACCCGGATCATCAACTTCGATCTTACGTAGCATCTGTCTGACGATAATTTCAATGTGTTTATCGTTTATATACACACCCTGCAGTCGATATACTTCCTGAACCTCATGAATGAGGAATGTATGGAGAGCATTCAGACCGAGAACCCGCAGAATATCATGAGGATCAAAGGTTCCTTCATCCAGCTGATCTCCGGCTTTTACAAGTTCTCCGTTTCTTACTCGCATTCGCTTTCCAACAGGAACTGTCATTCTTACTTTTTCATCCTCATCGTTCTCAGGAACAATATGAATGATTTTCTTATCTTTTACGACCTCATTGTGGTCTTCAATGATACCATCGATCTCAGCAAGTGTTGATGCATCCTTGGGTCGACGAGCTTCAAACAGTTCCTCCACACGGGGGAGACCACCGGTAATATCCCTTGTTTTCTCTGTCCCGGTCAGAATTTTGACAAGATTATCAGCCTGGTTTACCGTCTGACCATCTTTCACCATCAAAATACCATTGATCGGCACATAGTATTCCTGCTCACCGACAAGAATATGCGGAGATAATTTCTCTCTACGATATTCAACGATTCGAAGACTTCCGTCCTCATCCCGCTTGAGGTTTTTACCTTCAATAATATCTACAAATCTAACAGTTCCCGCAGCTTCCGCTACAACAACCTCGGAGTTTGGATCAAAACGAGCGATGTCCTTATTTTTTTCGACAATCTCTCCCACATCCACAAGTAGTACAGAACCAGCTTTAACCGGAATTGTTGTAATTTCGCCACGAATAAAGAAGGTTTCACCCATAATATGAACGACACCTGCTCCATCAGCTGTTACATTTCGTTCTTCACCATCGTAACCGCCTGCAATTACCTCACCGGGAACAACGCTCTGACCTTCTTCCACTCGAAGACCGGAAAGCTTGCTCATCTGAAAAGTCTGTACAACTCGATAACAGAGAATAGATCCTCTTGCAGAGAAGATCTTATCACCTTCTTGATTATTTATAATTTTACCATTTATTGCCTCAACAATAACATCGTGAGGTAACTTATGAACGCTCTCTTTTACCTTCACGTTTGTGGCAACACCACCAACGTGAAAGGTTCTCATTGTTAACTGCGTTCCTGGCTGTCCGATCGACTGGGCCGCAATAATTCCCACGGCCTCTCCCATCTCAACCTTTTTAAGTCGAGCAAGGTCCATTCCATAACATGTGGCACAAAGACCGTATCTCGACTCGCAGGTAAGTGCGGATCGAATAAAAACACTTTCTACACCGAGTGCATCAATCTTACGAGATACGTCTTTATTAATAAGTGTTCCACGATGTACAACTTCTTCACTTGTTACCGGATCAAGAATAGACTCAGCAAGGAATCGTCCCATCACACGGTCACCGAGACTTACAATGACCTTATCACCCTCTTTAACTGCACGCAGTCTCACACCCTCTTCTGTTCCGCAGTCATTCTGAGTGATAATAACATCCTGTGCAATATCAACCAGACGACGGGTCAGATATCCGGCATCTGCTGTTTTCAGAGCGGTATCGGCAAGTCCCTTACGAGCTCCGGAAGTCGAGATAAAGAATTCAAGAACACCGAGGCCTTCGCGGAAGTTTGAACGAATGGCAAGTTCGATAATCTCACCGGAAGGACGAGCCATCAGACCCCGCATACCGGCCAGCTGACGAATCTGCTGCTTGGAACCACGAGCACCGGACTGTGCCATAATATAAACCGGGTTGAATCCATTCTGATCTTTTTCAAGCTCAGAAAACATAGATTCAGTCACAAGTTCATTTGTCTTTGTCCAGATCTCGATGACCTTCTTGTATCGTTCTTCGTTTGTAATAACACCACTCTTATGCGCCTTAGTAACCTCGGTTACTTCCTTGTTCGCAGTAGTAATGATGTCTCCCTTTTTGGGAGAGAGCATAATATCTTTAATGGAGATGGAGGGAGCAAAGCGTGTTGCATACTTGAATCCCATATTCTTTACGCGATCCAGCATATCCACAGTTTCAGCAGGACCGTAGTTATCGTACACATCTGCAATAATACGGTTGATCTCTTTATCCGAGACAGGCTTGTTCACATAAGGATAATTTTCCGGTAAACCGCTGTTAAAAATAACGCGGCCCGGGGTTGTTTGAATCAGTTTACCCTGGTGAAGTGCAGATACTTTCGATCGCAAACCAACAGCACGTACGCTCACAGCATACATGATCTCATCAATATCCCCGAAGAATTTCCCTTCTCCCTCATCACCCTCAAACTGGGAAGTTAGAAAGTAAATCCCCAGAACCATATCCTGGGTTGGGCCAACAATGGGAGAACCATTTGCCGGGTTCAGCAGGTTATGAGGAGCCAGCATGAGCATCCATGCTTCCAGTTGAGCTTTTGGTGAAAGTGGCACGTGGATGGCCATCTGGTCACCATCAAAGTCCGCATTGAATGCATGACATACAAGAGGGTGCAGTTTGATTGCTTTGCCTTCAACCAGCTTTGGAAGAAATGCCTGAATTCCAAGACGGTGAAGCGTCGGAGCACGGTTCAACATAACCGGATGCTCTTTAATCACTTCATCAAGAGCCTCAAAGACCTCTTTTTCTTCCGCTTCGACCTTCTTTTTAGCCGATTTAATGTTCGGCGCAAGCTCCAGGTCAACCAGACGCTTCATAATGAACGGCTTGAAAAGTTCCAGAGCCATTTTTTTAGGAAGACCCATCTGATGCAGCTTGAGGTCAGGTC
>JBNKQE010000156.1:0-10496 GCA_050295715.1 Leptospirales bacterium | reverse complement strand
ATAAAACAGTTCTTGTTATTGGTGAAAATGGTGGTATCGCCAGAGTAATCATTAAAAAAATTCGAAACAAGTATCCTGTTCGAGTCATTAGTATATCTCAAATTGATGACATTAATGGAAAAGATGTAGATCAATTCAGTTGTATCTTAAGCTGTTTTTTAGACTCAAAAACCAATTTTGAAATTGGAAATAAACTTTATAAAAATAGGTTTCTTTCGCGGGTGCCCTTCGAATATATTTCCATCCCCCATTATGAATATAAGTCATTAAAGAAACACGATTGGCAGGAGAACTCTTCTTTCGTTTCGCCTCTATTAATTTCAGAGGTGAATTATTTTGAAATTTATGAAGAATCATTGCAAAAGTTTGATAGAAAATGTCAAATACGGGATTACATGGATCTCTCACAGCTTCTTGAATGGGTGCTCAAACAGAAGCTAAAAGGGGATATTGCTGAATTCGGCTCTCTTGAAGGTCACAGTGGATACTTGATATCCAGAATATTGCAAGAACATAAAAGCGATAAGCGACTGTTTATGTTTGATAAATTTGAAGAGTTCCCTGAGGAAGATATCGGAGTGGATTCTTTCTGGAATAAAATGTGTCAGGTCGATTTTGAAACAGTGAAATTGAAATTTAAAGACAATGCAAATGTGACTCTGGTTAAAGGAGATTTTACTGAGACATTCCATGAGATTCAAATTGACGAGTTATGTTTTGTATATATTGATTGTGATTCTCTAAGAGGTACACAATTTGTACTGGAAAATGTTTTCGAAAAGAAATTGGTAAAAAATGGAGTCATTGTTCTGGAAGATTATGGACATGGACCAATTCTGGGCAATCGGCTGGCTTTCCATCAGTATTTCGATGAGCGAAAGGACTCTTTTAAATTCTTTTCCCAGTTCAGCGGTTTTCAAATTGTTGTTAAATTATAATTAAGAGAATATACTTAAACACATAAACATGCTTAATAATATAAAACCAATTTTAATTGCAGATATAGGTGCTCAGGGAGGACCATATCATATATTCCCGGGCTTTCTGGATAAGAAGAGATTTGATAAATTATTTTTTAGAGGGAGTGTATTTAATTTCATAGGTATTGAACCCAATGAAAAAGAAGTCTCCAGGCTAAAAAACTTAAACCTTTATAAGAGTATATTTAACAAAGCACTGTTCAATAAACAGGGAACCCATTTCTTAAATCTCACAAAAAATCCAGCAGTATCTTCTCTTCTGGAGCCGGATTTTGATATAATTCATGAGTATTTAACCAGAAAAGAGTGGCAGGAGTGGTTTGAGGTTGAGAAAAGAATACCTGTAGAAACCGATACGTTAGACAATATTTTCTCCCGGGAGTCAATATATCCGCAGTTAATAAAAATCGATGTTCAGGGTGTTGAATATGAGATTGCTCAGGGTGGACTGAGGACATTAGAAAAGGCAATAGGAATTATCGCAGAGTTATCGGAAGTGCCTGTTTATAAAAAGCAGCGAACCGAAAAGGATTTTGACAGCTTGATGCATAAACATGGTTTTATCAGAGTTGTAAATAATTTCAAAGATCACCTGAACATTGAAAAAGATGTGCTGTATATGAAAGATAACTCACTGATTAATGGGAATGATGATCTTTTTGCAGCAATAGTTATATTATTTATCTTTAATCGTGATGAAATGATTGAAGAATTACTGAAATCCAAAAAGGGAACGTCATTAAAGAATGGGGATGCTGATCTATGGTTAGACTACCTTTACAATAACAACGCAGAAGATTTGTTTCGTTTACCAAAGAAGCTTATGTACTATTTCCGAAAATTAATAAATAAATTATTCTATAAATAAAAAGATGGGTAGTGGATTCAAAATCGATTCTGGCGTTTGATACACAGGCAATTAATAAGGACAAAGCAAGAAAATGAGAGTTTTTAGACCCATGTATATTATCAGATATTTATATTTTACAGCGAAAAAAGTTTGGAGATCCTTTATGGATAAAAATGACTGTACTCGCTATCCATTTTTACGAAAGAATTTTCTGAGAATATTTATAAAAAGCAATTTTCGAAGACCGGAATATATATGGGGTGTGCTTACCGCTGCAGACCTTGCAAAACATCTGGGTCTTGAGAAAATAAGTGTGATAGAATTCGGTGTGGCCGGTGGGAATGGACTTGTTTCACTTGAAATAATTTCCAGTTATATTGAAAAGATATATGGAATTGAAATTAACGTCTACGGATTTGATACCGGAACCGGACTTACAAAAACAAAAGACTACAGAGATTTACCACAGCTCTGGAGCGAAGGATCGTTTAGGATGGAGATAGACGATCTGAAAAATAGATTAAAAAAGGCCCGGTTGATACTGGGGCCTGTAGAGAAAACCATCGATGATTTCATAAACTCAAATCCGTCACCGGTTGGGTTTATTTCTTTTGATATGGATCTTTATTCCTCAACTAAAGATGCATTTAATTTACTTAAGGCGACAACAAGTATACTATTACCAAGAATTCATTGTCATTTTGATGATATTATGGGATTTTCTTTTTCTGATTTCAATGGAGAGAGACTTGCCATAGCCGAATTCAATACGGAGCAATCCAGTCGCAAAATATCTTTAATTCACGGCTTAAATTATTACACAAAAGAAATGAATAAGATATGGACTGAGCAGCAATATATGGCGCATATTTTTGATCATCCGCGATATGGTGATAATGATGGAATGGTCAATTTTGATGAAATACTTCTTGGTAAAGGACGAGTGCAAAAAAAGAATACTCCAGGCACCTGATTTCCCATTGATTCTGACAATCCTGCATTGCATTGTATTCGTGGAACCTTAAAGCATATTTCCCGCAGTTGTATCTGTATTCTGTGCTTCCCATGTCTGTGATTCCATGCATCCTTCTAGAAAAAAATTAATATCAGAAAGAATTCAAAGATGAAAAAGAGTAATACATTAAAAGGCTGGATAGTAATCACAAGTATCAACTATCCTACAGAGACAATCAAGGCTATATCGGAACTTTGCCGGAAACAGGATAATTTTTCTGCAGTAGTTGTAGGAGACAAAAAGACCCCTGCAGACTGGAATTACGAACATATTCATTACCTTTCTATTGCAGATCAAAAGAATCTATTTCCCGAATTAGATGAACTGATCCCTTACAATCATTATTGTAGAAAGAATCTTGGTTATCTATACGCCATAAAAAATGGAGCTGATTTTATTCTTGAAACTGATGATGACAATATTCCCTATTATAATTTTGGTCAAAATATATCGCGGGAAGTGGAAAGCCATCTTGTAACCGGAAGCAAATGGATAAATATTTACAAATACTTTACCAATTCCTTTGTCTGGCCAAGGGGACTGCCACTGGACGAAGTTCATTCCCAGGGACAAATTATAAAAAATCTTAATAAGATAGATAGCCCCATACAACAATACCTGGCAGATGAGGATCCGGATGTTGACGCGATCTTTAGACTCTTATTCAAAGAGACGGTATCATTTAACGCAGATACCTTACCTGTTGCACTTGATCAGGGATCCTGGACTCCGTTTAATTCTCAAAATACTCTTTTTTTTAAGGATGCTTTTCCTTTACTTTACCTGCCCTGTACAGTTTCATTTCGCATGACTGATATATGGAGGTCCTTTGTAGCGCAGGCAGTTTTATGGATGAAGGAATTAAATTTAACTTTTCACCCGGCAACAGTAAGACAAGAACGAAATGTCCACAACCTTATGAAAGATTTTAATGATGAGGTTGTGGGATATCAAAACAACAAAGAAATGATGGATAAATTATGGGAATTTGTCCTTGAATATAAATCCAAAAAAGGGGAGGAAGATTTCTTTACTCTGGCAACCCGGTGCTGGAGTCTATTGATTGATAGTGACTTCATAGACAAAGGCGAAAAAAATATTATAGATGCCTGGTCTGAAACATTAAAAAACATACAAGAGTTCGGATAGTATTATGAGCAAGGTCAATATATCAGTAATTTTATGGGACTGTAGTTTTAGAGAGAACTTTCATGCAATAGAATCTTATTTAGATCAGAACCTTCCTTCAGGTTCATTTGAAGTTATCTGGGTAGAGTTCTATGACAAAGTATCTCCTCAAGTATTGTCATTTCAGGAAAAATATTCAAATTTTAGAATTCATAAACTGGGCTTAAAGGGTCAATGGCATTATGGAAAATGTATCAATGAAGGAGTCAGAATTTCCAGAGGGGATATCGTAATAATATCCGATGGAGATGTTGTTGTTGACAATAATTTTATTGAGGATGAGCTGGAAATCCAGAGAAACGAAAAGGAACTAGTCAATTATCATAGGCGATATGATGAACTTGTTCAACCCGAAAAATATAACGTTAAAATAGAATACCTGAAAGAAATAACCACATTCAAGCACGTGGACAATTTTGCTGGCTGCTTTTCTATGTGGAAAAAAGACTTCATAGCCGTTAACGGTTATGAAGAAGATATGGTTTTTTCCGGTCCCTCAGCCTGTGCCAGAGATGCTTATATTCGGTTTAAGAACAATGGATTCAAAGTCAGGTGGGATGTCAAAAAAAGATTATTCCACCCATGGCATCGAGGTACGGCTCCTACCATTTCCTATCTTCTAAGCAATCAGGATCGAATGATTAAAAAAAGAGCTTTGAACCTGAATATCTATCCAAACTACGGATACAACAGCAAACTCAACAGGACCGAAGAAGCAATTGATATTATTGAAGAACTGGGCTTAAAATCTAAAATTAAGGAGATTCTCAGGACAATAATTTTAAGAATCATGAATTGACCGTAACTACTCAGTGTATAAATCAATATTTTGAAGGTCTTTTAAATGAAAAGAGACAATTCAGTTATGAAATTGCTGAATTGTCTCTTCCAGCCGAGATAGACGGATCTTCTGGCAGGACTCTTCTTGACCTGTGAACCTCATTCGGTATCCATAGAAAACTTAGTGATATGTTCCGTTTTTTGAATCGATAACAATGAAATAAGAATAGCCGTTTACTCTTGTAGTTAGGCTTCACTTGAAAAAGGATGCGATACCGATATTATGATTAGCGCCAGAATTGCACTGCTTGATCAGTTTTTTGTATCTGGTGGTAATTTCTTAATAGTTATTCTGGCCGCAAAGTATCTATCTCAAGAAGAAGTTGCGAAATATGCATACACACACAGTTTATTCCTATTCTTCTCTTTGATTGCCAATACCATTATATTTCAGAATATTATGGCCGGTGGGCAAAAGCTGTTGAAAGGCGATGGATATGCTTATTTTTCAGTAATGAATCTAGGTCTTGTTCTATTCTCTCTTCCTGTTTCAGCACTTGTATTCCAAATTATTGTCTCACTGAAAGAAGTTGTTTTCATAAATGAGATAGTCCTGGTTTCAATATATGTGGCCTTCAATATATTGATCGATTTTCGAAGACGGATCTTGTATTTTCATGAGGGTTCCTCAGATATAGGTCCATTGAAGATAAGTGGAATAACTTATTTACTCAGGATCGCCGGGTTAGTAATCATTGGCCCCGCAATGTTTAACGATTTTATTTTAATCCTGTTACTATTTTCAGTGCCCGGTGTGATTCTTTCCACACCCCGAATTATTCACATTCGATTTGACTATAAGCTGTTTAGTTTTATAAAATTCCAGATTCGGGAGGGAGCATGGATGACCCTTAGTATACCTGTATACTGGGCCTGGGGCTATGCACCTGTTTATATTCTGGGGATTGCGCTCAGCTTAAAAGCTGCAGGAGTATTTGCTGCTTTACGAAGCATAGCTAATTTTGTGAATGTAGTGATTGAACTGCTCCCCACATATTTTGCATCAAAACTATCAGCTATGTTTACCTCCGGAGAAATGAGGGCATATAAAAAATATTTATTTAGCATGGGTTTTGTAGGAAGTATTATATGGTTTATAATTTTTCTTTTTCTTATTGTTTACGATAAGACATTACTTCGCTTGATATTTGGGGCACAATATATGCAATACACACTGCCTCTAAAAATACTCTGGACTTTTACATTAGTTATGTACTTAGCCAGACTTCAATTTTTGCACCTGAAGTTCAAAAGACTGACTGCCGTTGTGCCTTTCGCATATTTATTCGGAACGCTTGCGATGGCTGGAAGTTTTTTCTTTGTCTTTGCTGAGGCAAGTATAGATATAATTGCTATCTCAATGGTGATTGGAGGAGCACTTCTACTTATAGTTCAGGGATTTGCTATTGTATTTCTCCCAAAATGGAAAATTTCGCAGTATGAAAACTGAGCTTAAAACATTCTTGCTATCGGCTACGCTTATTATTTATGCCTTTTTTAGCTCCTCAACTCCGGATAATATTGGGATAGCCGAGATCGCTATGGGTGGGCTTTTAATATTTTTTGTCGGATTGAGAGGGGTGATTGAACCGGCAGGAGGTTTTCTTTTTATAAGAAAAAAAGAGGTGCCCAATTATATTTATTTCGTTTTTCAACTCCTATTCTATATACTAACTATTTACGGCCTGATTTTTAATCATAATACACTCGATAACTATGTCCGGGATATTATTCCTTTTATTTATCTTTTTTTACCCTTATTTTTTTTACCGAACATGAGGGCACAACCTGATTACTGGCTACATCTTCTTGTATACCTTATATCCCTGGTTGGTGTTTCATACTCCATTCGTTTTTTCTTAATAGATCCTGAGACGGTGTATCGTATCGGTCGTACCGTAGTATTTGGTGATTTAAATTATTTTCCCATGGATCCGGCGGTTATTTTTACAGCTACATTCTTATTAACTATTGGGATTCATAAGATTGTAAATGGTTCACTGATAAGTGGTTCATTGCATCTGGTCGGTGGGACGATTGCTTACATGTCAATAATCGCAATATTAGCTCGAGCACAAATTGCACTTGTACTGATTGCCATTCTAATCAATCTTTTTTTATTATTTGGCCGTAGAATGTTATTTTCATCTTTAATATTTATGATTGTAGTTGGGGGAGTTGGTTATTTCGGCAGGGATTTTTTTGCTGATGTATACGGGCTTATAATGCAAAAATTTATCAGTGTGGGACTCAGTTCGAGAGATCTGGAAGTGATGGCGGTCATTGATAATGGTCTGGGTAGTAACTGGACTTTCTTTTTCGGTGAAGGATGGGGCGGATTAATTGCTAATCCCATTACCGGGTATTTTCAAACTCGATTTGTGCACAATTTTCTTGCATACTCTTTTTTCAAAGGTGGGATTATTGGCTTATTGTTAATAGTCGTCTATGTGTTCTGGTTTATAAGGATATACATCGAGTCTCTGAATCTTCTAACAATTGCTTCGCATATGACGACCGGAATTATGCTGGCAAGTTTTAATGTAATTATTATTAATATTATTTTTGAGGGTGGGTATAAAATGTTTTCATTTGGATTGATTCTCTGTGCTCTAATTCTTTCCCACCAGGTTTCAAAGTCTACGCAAAGAATAGATAATCGAGCGTCAAATTTGAGCAATGGTAGTGTTAATGAATAAAAGTTCTCTGAGTGTAATCATTTTAACCTTAAATGAACAGAAGCACATCGAGCGTTGCATTAAGAGCCTCACTCCTTTTGCCAGTGATATTTATATTGTGGATGCGGGTTCCACTGATAATACTACTGAGCTGGCCAGGGCAGCCGGTGCAAAGGTGTATGAGAATCCCTGGGTTAACTATGCCACCCAGTTTAACTGGGCCCTTGAAAACATTCCCATTCAAACCGAATGGGTTATGCGAATGGACGCCGATGAATTCGTAACCGATAAACTGGCCGACAATATTAAGAAAAAACTACCGGAACTGGATAAAAAAATTACCGGTATTTATGTAAATAGACGCGTCTACTTTATGGGCAGATGGATACGTCACGGAGGATATTATCCGACGAAGCTTCTGAGAATCTGGCGCAATCAGAAAGGTCGTTGCGAAGAACGCTGGATGGATGAGCATATCTATTTATTTGAAGGGCAAAGCATCCAGATAAAGGGTGATATCGTCGATGATAATCTTAATAATATTACCTGGTGGACTGCAAAGCACAATAACTATGCAACACGTGAAGCAATCGATTTGCTAAATATTAAATACAGGTTTATTCCGGCAAGGGGTCTTGTTGCTGAAACTGTCGGTCACCAGGATAGCCGAAAAAGATGGCTCAAAGAGGCTGTCTACTCCCGATTGTCTCCGGGGTGCAGGGCATTGATTTATTTCCTTTTTAGATATTTTGTAAGGCTCGGGTTTCTTGATGGTTTCAAGGGGACAATATTTCACATTCTCCAGGGGTTCTGGTATCGATTCCTGGTGGATGTTAAAATTTACGAAATTGAAAACAAAATTCGCCGCGAAGGGCTGGATGCCAAAACGGTAATCGAAAAAGAGTATGGATACAAATTTGAGTAAGGATAAAAAAACAGCGGAGGTCAGGCTTGATTTATACAGGAAAAAGCTGCTAAGAGGTCGTTCGCATTATGCGGAACTGATCTGGCAGTTATGCCAATCCTTTTTGACCGCAACATGGATGCCGGGGAGTTCCTGGAGATGTTCAATTTTACGGCTCTTTGGAGCACAAATAGGTAAAGGTGTAGTTATCAAACCAGGAGTAAAAATTAAATTTCCCTGGAAACTGAGTGTGGGTAACCATGTCTGGCTGGGAGAGAATGTCTGGATAGATAACCTGGTAAAAGTCACAATTTCCGATCATGTGTGCATATCACAAGGGGCCTATATATTAACCGGAAATCATAATTACAAAAAAAGCACTTTTGATCTTGTTACAGCAAGTGTCGTTCTGGAAGGTGGTGTCTGGATTGGCGCACGTTCCATTGTTTCACCGGGCGTTGTATGTAAAACAAACTCGATACTTACTGCCGGCTCTGTGGCAACAAAGAATCTGGAAGCTGATGGAATCTACCAGGGAAATCCTGCAGTCTGGAAGCGAAACAGGGAACTTGTATGAAAGTAAGCATAATTACTGTCACATTTAACAGTGCGACGACTGTGAGGGATACAATTGAGAGTGTCATAAACCAGGATTACAGCGATATCGAATATCTGATCATTGACGGCTGCTCCTCCGATGATACCCTTGAAATTGTTAACGGATACAAGAATCGTATAGCAAAAATTATTTCGGAACCCGACGAGGGAATGTATGATGCCCTGAATAAAGGGATTTCAATGGCTACAGGTGATATTGTCGCTATTCTTAATTCCGATGATTTTTATACCGATAAAAGTGTAATCTCAGCTGTGGTTAGCACACTGGAAGAGAGTGGAGCGGACTCCTGTTACGGAGATCTTGTTTATGTGGATGCCGCCGATACTTCAAAAGTGGTTCGTCGATGGAAGTCGGGTGAATTTTCTAAGAATAAATTTTATCAGGGCTGGATGCCGCCCCATCCCGGTTTTTTCGTTCGTAAATTTGTTTATGATAGCCTGGGAGCATTCAATCTGAATCTTGGTAGTGCAGCCGACTATGAGTTAATGCTCCGTTTTCTTCTTAAAAATAATGTTTCTACGGTATATATTCCCCGGGTGCTTGTAAAAATGAGGATCGGTGGGATGAGTAATGGATCCATAAAAAACCGTCTTCGTGCCAATTACTATGATCGCAAGGCATGGAGGGTGAATGGTATTTCCGCGCGACCATGGACTTTATTTTTTAAGCCCCTGGGAAAAATAGTACAATATATTAATAAATAGATCACGTTATGCCATTATCCAGAAAAAAGTCACTCCTGTTTTTCGGTGATTTAATAATCATTGTTATCTCCTTTTTTATTGCGCCGCCAATCAAGCTGCAGGGCTTTGTATGGGATTTCCAGTCAACCTACTGGACGGTTCCGACCGGTGTGTTTATCCTCTCTGTCTATCTATTGCTGTTTTTTCTGGCGGATCTATATAATCTGGATTCGAAATCACTCGATAAACGTCATTTTTTCAGGCTTTTGACAGCTATCATGCTCGCCGCCGGATTTCAAACCGGCGTCTTCTTTATGATACCTGCGTTAAGTTCCAGTAGAGGGATCTTTCTTGTCAATACTATCAGTGTAGCCCTTTTTACATTTCTATGGCGGGTCGTATTTGAAAGATTATTTCGGAGTATATTTCGACGTAAGAAGAATGTAATCATTATCGGAAATAATACGGCCGGAAAGAAGTTATACGGTGTCCTCGATGGTCTGGAATCGTTTCATCCAGTGGATTTTATTCTGGAGGAACATATCCAGGGCCAAAAAAAGAAGAGAAATTTTCCACGTGCGGAGAGTGCTAATAATTTTAATGCAATAATCGAAAAATACTCTGTGGATGTCATAGTAATCGCCGAGGAAAAACAAATAAGTCATACGTTAACGAATGATATCCTTGCCTGGAAACTCAGGGGAGTTGAAGTTTATGAGATGCCTCAGTTCTATGAGTA
>JBNKQE010000155.1:0-10542 GCA_050295715.1 Leptospirales bacterium | reverse complement strand
AATGTTTATGGTGTCGATATTGACGAACGGCTAGTATCTGAAGCAACACAAAAGGGAAGTAAAGTATATTTAGGAAGTACAGCGGAAATACCGGTTCCTGAAGGAAAATATGATTGCTTAATTTTCAGTCATGTATTTGAACATATTTGGGATTTTGACAATACTTTTAAAGCTATAGACAATAGTCTCAATCAAGATGGAATAATATTTGTGGAGGTTCCAAACGCTGAAAATTATCAGAATGCAGAGATATTTGATTATTATTGGATAGCGGGCACAAAAGAACATATTAACCATTTCTCATCATATTATTTAAATTTAATCTTTGAAAAACATGGTTATGAATGCATTTCCAATGTATCAGATAATATGCCCTATAATAATGAAAAATATGCATATCCGTCATTAATAATGATATTTAAAAAAAGTAATTTTGGTATAAAAAATAATATTAATAAATTATATGATGAAAGTCTTACAATAAAAATAAAAGAATATATAAAGAGCCAAAGCAATAGAGTTATCCGGCATCAAAATATTATTGACGAAATTAAATTAAAAGAAAAACCGATATATTGTTGGGGTATAGGTGTCGAATTTTTTATTATTTATGCTAAAACTACCTTGAAAAGCTGTGATATAGCAGGGCTCATTGATAAGAATACTGCTAAACAAGAGCTCACATTTAAAAATAAAAAAATCAGTTCTCCCGAAATTTGTTACAAATTACCGGATGATGCCATAGTTCTAATATTTTCAGTTTTTAATAATGAAGCAATGCGTGAAATACTGGAACAAATTAATAACAGAATAAATATATATATTTTTGATTAAAATGAGCAATATACTTCACATAACTCCACATCTCGGAGGTGGTGTCGGGACAGTCCTTTTAGGTTATATAGAAAAAGCAAGTTCCAGTTTTATTAATATGCAAAGTCTTGCCTGTCTTGATTTTGCAAATGAAAAAGCAAGGGAAATTGCAGAGAAATATAAAATTAAGTTGCATGATAACTTATATTACAAACAGGAAATCTTACTGAGATTAATTGAAAAAGCGGATATTGTATTAATACACTGGTGGAATCATCCACTTCTCTTTGATTTTCTTGTCAGAGCAGACCTTCCACCGTGCCGTCTAGTTCTCTGGAGTCATATATCTGGGTTGCATTTGCCCTCCGTTTTTACAGATAAGATTTTAAATTATCCGGATATTTTTGTATTTACGACCCCTCTTAGTAATGCGACATCTGATGTAGAAGAATTATCTGTGAAAAGAAAAAGTGCACTTAGAACTATCTGGTCAGCGGGTGATTTAGAAAAAGTGCAGAATATAAAACCGGTTTCTCATAATGGATTTAGAGTTGGCTATATTGGAACTGTTGATTATATAAAACTCCATCCGGATTTTCTTGATATTTGTAGCAAAGTAAATATTCCTGATGTCAAGTTTATTGTTTGCGGGGGAGATCAGGAAAAAGAGATTCAAAGAGAAACTATTTCTAGAAATGTAAATGAAAAATTTGAATTTACCGGTAAAGTTTCTGATATAAACGAATATTTATCTTCATTTGATGTATTTGGATATCCACTATCTCCATATCACTATGGGACATGTGATCAATCTCTGGCAGAAGCAATGGCAGCGGGAGTTGTCCCAGTCGTATTCGCAAATCCAATGGAGAAATCAATGGTTAGAAATATGGAAACCGGACTCATTGTCCAAACCGCACAAGAATATGTTGATGCCATTGATTTGCTATATAAAAATCCTGATTTAAAAAATAGACTGTCAAAAAACGCCAGAGAATTTGCCTTAATGAATTTTTCACAGCATAAGATGATTTCTGAATGGGATAAATTGTTCAAAGAAATTATATCGATACCAAAACAGAATCGAAAGTGGGCCGGAAGTGACAAACTGAAAAAGGCTCCATATTTTAAAATATTTATTGAATCCCTGGGAAAAAGCGGCCAATTGTTTGATGACTATTGCAATGAAACAAATTCTGGATCTAAAAAGAAATTAAGACAGTTGATAAAAGATACTACCAATACACCTAACTGGCATTCCCAGACCAAAGGAACTGCCTTTCATTACTATTCATTTTTTAAAGAAGACAAATGTCTTGAAGAAATAACTGGCATCATAACAACTAATTAATGCAATTGAGGAATGTAAAAAAATGGACCCGTTAGAAAAATTTAAACAAGAAGCTATAGAAAGGGCAAAATCATATAAGGATAATAAACCATTGCAGGATGCTTATGATTCTTTTCGTAAAGAGTTTGTAAAAGTTCAGTATGCCTATAATTTTTTCTGGCTGGGTGTTCCGATTATACAGGCACCACAGGATTTACAGGCACTTCAAGAGATAATCTGGGAAACTAAGCCAGAGCTGATTATTGAAACAGGAATCGCAATGGGGGGATCACTTATATTCAGTGCATCAATGTTGGCCCTTCTGGAGGCTTGCGATCAAATTGAAAAAGGCGAAGTACTGGGAATTGATATTGATATAAGGCCTCACAATAAAAAAGCGATTTCTGATCATCCAATGAGTAAAAAAATTACTATGCTGGAAGGTTCCAGTATTGCTCCTGAAATTATTGAAAAAGTCAAAGATTTTGCAAAAGGGAAAAAAAGAATTATGCTGTGCCTGGATAGCAACCATACTCATGAACATGTTCTGGAAGAGTTAAGAGCATATTCTCCGCTCGTAAATGTAGGCGGTTATATTATGGTTGGTGATACTGGAGTGGAAGATACACCGGCTGAATTCCAGCCAACCGAACGGCCCTGGGGTAAAGGTAATAATCCTAAAACAGCCGTCTGGCAATTTTTAAAAGAAAATAAAAACTTTGAAATTGATGAAGTCATTGAATCAAAGTTGATTTTAACAAGTGCACCGGATGGTTATTTGAAGCGGGTTCGATAATATCAACAAATACAATTATGGATGAAAAATTAACTATAATTATTCCTACTCATGAAAGACATGAATATCTTAGTAGGATTATTGAGTATTATTCTGATATAGATCAGCATGTAATTATCGTAGACTCAAGTGATAAGGCATATGCGGAAAAAATTGTCAATAAGCATATTGAATACAACCATCTTCCGGGAATGGATCCCGTTAATAGAATAATAAATGCCATTGATAATGTAAAAACACCGTATATCATTATGTGCGCCGATGACGATTTTATTGTAAAATCATCTTTTCAGCAATGCGTATCATTTTTAGAAAGCAATTCTGATTATGAAACTGTACAGGGTTTCATTCTTGCATTTGTCAATCATGGAGACAAAATCGATTTCAGGCTAATGTACAGGCATGTGTTAAATGTAAATATTAACTCTAATAGCCCTGTAGTGAGATTAGAAAAATATTATAGTAATTTTATTCAAACGTTTTATACGGTAAGGAGAAAAGAAGCCCTTAAAAATGCAATGTTGGCTGTAAGAGATAACAATATTCAAGGAAAATTAGTTGATCAAACGGTTTGTATGCATTCAATAATAAGTGGTAAAATGAAGGTTTTGCCTGTATTTTTTGGAGTTCGTGAATATGTTTTGAATTCTGCAAGTCAAGCCCTTGTAAGCCTGGAGGAGCTTTATTTTGACAAAAAGCACTCCGATTTAATGATATCATTTTATCGGACCTGTTCAAATTACTTAACGAAATACATTGATCTATCATCTATTGAAGCTGAAAAAATAATTAAGGAAATATATTCTTCCTGGATAAAGAATCGGCATAAGAATAAAACCAGGTCAATCGGGTATTTTAATAAACTAAATATTAGAATTAGAAATAAGCTAATTAAGTATGGCCTCGATCGGGTACATAATTCCTTTGGGATAATTCAGAAGAGGCCAGGTCATATTAAGCTGAAAAATGAACTAGAAAATAGAGAATTGCAAAAAATTAAGGATTTAATACAAAAACATAATATAAAGTCTTTATGAGTTTAAGGAACAATAATGATTCGAAAAATAATAGCGAAAATAATAAGAAGAATATTTTCTAACAAGCAAACGGTAAATAGTATTAAAGACTATTGGGGTGAGCAGAGATATCTTGAAAAAACTGAATTTAAATATGTATTATGGCTGTATGAAATATATAAAAAAATTGAAAGGGTACCGGGTCACATTGTTGAACTAGGTGTCGCATACGGCAGAAATACAATTATATTTTCACATTTAATGCACATGCATAATGAACAGGACATCAGGCAATACATAGGATTTGATACATTTGATGGCTTTACAGAAGAATCATTGAAAGTAGACACACATTTATCAGATAATTCCTGGAAAGACATCTCCATAGATAATGTTAAAGAGAGAATTCGTAAAGCAGGTGATTTTAAGAATTATTCACTGATACAGGGCGATTTAATTCAAACCACCGCGGAATATGTAAAGCAAAATCCAAATTTGAGAATATCCTTATTATATGTTGATTGCAATGCTTATTTACCTGCATTAGCAGGCATGCGAATTCTAAAAGATTATATGACACCTGGTGGAATAATATGTATAGATGAAAAAAAACAAGGTGGAGAAACTCGGGCTTTAATTGAATTTTGCAAGGAAAATAATTTAAAATTTATTAAAGATGCATCACCTTTTTCCATGCCTGCATATACTGTAGTAGATTGAATATGATCAAATGACTGTTGAGAAATTATCCTGCTTATCTGCCTAAATTACACTTCCATTTATGGGATCGTGATGCAGATAAATTATTTCCAGTAGCACTGAAGGATTTTAATGGTAATTTTATGAAAGGGCTGACTGGTTCTTTTTCGGTGCGCATAAATATATATTGGTCTTCTCTCACTTTCCTGGACTCCGGTATATAAACTAAATGTATTGGTTCATTTGATCCGAAATTGAGGAAGTATAAGGTAAACGGTAAAACATTATAATGTTCCCAAAAAACATCTGGGCCGGAAATTTGAAGTGAGATTCCCGGGGCGCATATATAATTTTTATTGAGATGAGTGATAGTTTCGCTTATCCTATTCTGTCCAAAGCACTGGAAACCGGGAACCACCTGGCTTGTATCTTTAACAAAATATCACTGTTGATGGTATACTTAAAAACTTTCAGAGAATTTTTGAAAGATAACGGAAATCCAGAGCATAAACAGCAAAGGTAAATACTATTTGAATATAAAGAAATATTTCATATCCAGAATGCGGCATTCCTCTCTCGGGTATTCAGTCCGATGGTGTATGTGAAAGAAATAACGCAGGCGAGTCCGTTGTATGGGAAAGATCAATCTTTAAAATAATATCATTTAGAAGAATGTAATAATTGGGATTTCAGGGAGATAATTTATGGAAACATTTGTGCGAAATAAGGAAATTTCAGAAAAGGAAATTCTGGAAACTGTTAAAGAGTTCGGGGTCTGCGTTTTACCTGAGTATTTATCCAAAAGTGAAATTGAAAAATTAAAGATGGAATTTGATTATTTCTTTCTTGAAGATTCAGATTTAAAGTCAAAGGATCACCGAAGTAGAGGATATCTGGAGGCGCGAACACTAACGTATGATCAGATTGACTCTAATAAAATTCCGAATATGAAAGATCTTGTAGATAGGCCGGTCTTTAAATCTCTCACTGAAAAATTTTACGGACCTGATTTTATGTATCCGCATAAACTTTATATAATTAAGAGTGAAGAGAGTAAAGATTACATACCCACAGAACTTCCATATTGTATGCATGTTGATCGCATTCACATGTTAAAGTTCTTTTTCTTCTTAAAGGATGTAGAGCTTAAGGATGGTCCCCCCGGAATTATTCCCGGCACTCAAAAGGAACTAAAACAAGGTCGTCTGCAATGGGTTAAAGATAAAAAAGATCCCAGGTATTATGATAACGTTATTCGAGGAAGGGATCATGAAATTGTACCCCTGGTTGCTCCAGCCGGGACATTTGCTGTGTTGGATACGGATGTAGCGCACATTGCGGGACGTGTTTTTGATGGCGGGCTTCGAGAGGTTATAAGAATTGATACGGCCAGTGAATCATATTCCGGACTTTCTTTATATGGAAAATACGATAAGGAAAGTGTTTTAAAGAGAATATTTAGAAAATTACGTAATTGAAACAATCGATGGATCTAGTATGGATTGGTGTATATGAAAAATCTTGGTTTTATTCCTGTACGTGGTGGTTCTAAAAGACTTCCACGAAAGAATTTGATGGATCTCGGCGGAAAAAGTATTACGCATCGTGCAATCGATGTCGCCTTGGAGTCTGGAGTCTATACAGATATTATACTCTCCACGGATGATGAAGAAATAATTTCACATTGTAAATCGTATGAAGACGCGGGAAAAATAATAATAGATAAAAGGGATCCGGCCCTTGCGCAAGATACATCGACAGTATTACAGGTGGTGGTTGAATTAATAAATCGTCTTACTAATCAAAATCGAGTATATGACACATTTACAATAATGCTAGCAACATGTCCCTTTAAAAAGGCGGAATATATACAACAAGGATTTGAACTTTTGAAAGATGGCGTTGATTCGATTGTAAGCGTTGTTGAATATGATTTTCCCTGGGAAATGTCTTTATTAATAGATAGTGATACCAATAAGATGACCACTGCTATCGAACCAAGTGCGCTGGTAACGGGCAATACAAGAAGCCAGGATAGAAAAAAAGTCTTTCACCCGAATGGAGCTTTCTATATCGGACGCTGGAACAGCATAATACGAGATGAAAATTTTTTCAAAGGGAATATGATTGGAGTTCCAATGGATGAACTGTCTTCATTTGATATTGATAATGAGAGGCAAATGAAAACTGCAAAATTCTATATCGAACAAGGATGGGTGAAGTAAATTCATTGGTTCAGGTGCCTGTATGGTAATTGATAATAATATAAAAAAATATATAAGATACTACGAAGAAAGTATTCGTGATGCTGTCAGGCATCTCACTGATATGAAAGGAGCAATCATTTGTGCAGTAAATGAACACAATATTTTAATGGGTGTTTTTACTAGAGGCGATCTGATGCGATGGATGATCAGTCAGGAATTCGTAGATCTAAATTCACCACTTTCCAGTGTCATGAATTCACGTTATTTGTTTGCAAGGGAGAATGATACCGTTGAACGAATAGAGAGCCTCCTGGAGAAAGTAGCATTAATTCCCATTGTGGATGATGGGAATAGGTTGGTTGGTGTTGCCCGTAAAAGGGATAACACCATACAGATTGCAGACAGATCCATCTCACAGAACAGTCCTTCATTTATAATTGCAGAAATTGGAAACAACCACAATGGAAGTTTTGAGACTGCGAAGAAGCTGGTGGATGCATCAGTTGAAGCAGGGGCAGATTGTGCAAAGTTTCAAATGAGACATCTTCCCTCTCTTTACAGTAATGCGGGTGATCCTAATGACTCCCGAGAAAATCTGGGTTCTCAGTATACACTGGACCTACTGTCAAGATTTGAACTTCCACCAGAGCAGATGATCGAGTTGTTTGATTACTGCAAAGAGAAAGGTGTTATCCCTTTGTGTACGGCCTGGGATGAGCACAGTCTGAGAATTCTTGAAACTTATGGAATGGAAGCTTACAAGCTTGCTTCAGCAGATTTAACGAATCATCAATTACTGGAAACACTGATTAAAACCAAAAAGCCCTTGATTTGCTCTACAGGAATGTCCGATGAGTCGGAAATTAAGGACAGTATCGCTTTGTTGAAAAGAGGCGGTATTCAATATGTATTACTGCAATGTAATTCTACATATCCGGCACCTTATAAAGACGTGAATTTAAAATATATGGAAAGACTGGGGCAGCTCGGTAACTGTTTGGTTGGTTATTCGGGTCATGAAAGGGGTTTTCACATTCCAGTAGCCGCCGTTGCTCTCGGCGCTCGTGTGATTGAAAAGCACATTACTCTCAATAAGAGTATGGAGGGGAACGATCATAAAGTCAGCCTTCTGCCGAATGAATTTCGTGATATGGTCACGTCTATTCGTGAACTGGAAGAGGCCTTGGGAAGCGATGCTCCTCGGAAGATGACTCAGGGTGAAATGATGAATCGTGAAGTTTTGGCGAAAAGCTTGATTGCTGCTCAAAATATCCCCAGAGGCAAAATGATTCAAGAGTCTATGCTTGAAATAAAAAGTCCGGGACGTGGATTGCAGCCAAATCGGATGAATGAACTGGTGGGGAAAGTCATTCACCGTGATATGAAACGGGGTGACTTCTTCTATGAAAATGATCTTCAAGAAAACAAAGTAGAGTCCAGGGATTATCATTTTGATAGGAAATGGGGAGTTCCCGTGCGATATCATGATTTTGAAAAAATGCTGGCCAGTACGAATATGACACTGGTTGAGTTTCATCTTTCATATAAAGACATGGATTTGAATCCTACGGATTTTTTCTCAAAGAAGAGCTATGATCTCGAATTAGTTGTGCATAGTCCTGAATTGTTTTCCGGCGACCACATTATGGATCTCTGTACAGATGACCTTGAATATAGAGAACAATCAATTCGTGAGTTGCAGAGAGTTGTAGATATTACGAGAGGTTTAAAGAAGTTTTTCCCTCAAACACTAACTCCATTGATTATTATCAACGCAGGTGGTTTCACAGCTCATGATTTTCTTCCGGTTGAAGAGCGTAAAAGAATGTATAATAATTTAAAGGAAAGCCTTGCGAAAATTGATTCTAATGGTGTTGAAATAATACCACAAACAATGCCACCTTTTCCATGGCATTTTGGAGGTCAAAGATACCATAATCTCTTTCTAGATCCGGATGAAACAAGTGAATTCTGCAAAGAGCACAATATGAGAATTTGTTTTGATATTTCACATTCAAAACTTGCGTGCAACTATTTCAATCTGTCATTCAAAGAATTTGTAAAAAAAGTAGGGCCTTTTACGGCACACATGCATGTTGTAGATGCCAAAGGAGTTGATGGTGAGGGTTTGCAAATCGGAGATGGGGAAATAGATTTTTCTTCTCTTGCAGATGATTTAAACCAGTATCTGGTAGGTGATGTTTCTTTTATTCCAGAGATATGGCAGGGCCATGAAAATGAAGGAGAAGGTTTCTGGGTAGCTCTTTCAAGACTGGAAGGAAAATTTTAATTAATATAGTATACAGAGTGGTAATAATGAACTATTTAGATAATATTAAACAAAAAATCAAAGGGCCAGTATTTTCAATTCTTACACCTTTTCGCGAGAAGGATGATAGAATTGATTTTGAATCTCTCGAAAAATATATTGAGTATGCCTATAAAGTCGGGGCTCGTATATTCTATGTCATGGCATATAATAGCAGGTTCAGCCTTTTAACGAATGAAGAAATAAAAGTATTAAATACCTTTGTCACAAAGTTTGCGAAATCTATTGACTCAGGTAATATTGTAATTACTGCAGAACCTATACTATGTTCTACCGAAGTCTCTATTGATTTTGTAAAACACTCGGAAGATATCGGAGCAGATTTAATATCTTTGATATTGCAGGAAAAAATCTACAGTAACGAGCAAATTTATAAGCACTATAAAAAGATTTCCGATTCGACAGGAATTGGACTTCTTGTCCACGAAATGAAGCTAATCTCAGGCTATGGTGATTTTACGTATAATTGGCCGATAGAATCTCTGGACCGATTAGCCGATATTCCTTCTATTGTTGCTATCAAGGAAGATGCTAAAGAAGATGAGTATACGACTCAAGTTATAAATACAATCAAAGATCGAGTATCAATAATTCTTGCTGGTGGTGGAAAAAGGCAATGGATGCGTTTTGCAGATATGGGTTGCCAAGCTTATTTGAATGGTATTGGAGTTTTTGAACCAGCGCTGGCTGTAAAAT
Organism: Leptospirales bacterium; assembly: GCA_050295715.1. Taxonomy (GTDB): domain Bacteria; phylum Spirochaetota; class Leptospiria; order Leptospirales; family Leptonemataceae; genus JBNKQE01. The sequence continues at coordinate 656 of JBNKQE010000155.1, read as the reverse complement.
TCTGGAATTATTATCAAGATAAAAATGAAAAAGGAATAAATGAAATTGTGGAAGAAATTGAAGACCCTTTCTTCGCAAATGGAGTAAAACAATTTGGTTGGCATTTGACAATTAAAGCAGCACTTGAGGCTCGCGGACATATGGAACGTTATGAGAGACTTCCATTGTTGGCCTTGGATGATGCGAAGGCTCTTAATGTAAGGGAAATTATTGCGAATCTTCCCATTGAAAAGCATATTAACAGTTTCTAATGATAAATTTTATCATTAGAAAATAAAGAATTGAGTTTAAAAGATGCAATTAGTAAAATAAATGCAATGGAAATGTTAATCGGTGTTGAGATGTTTTGATTTATGGGTTTAATCCTCGGTCCTCATACTGCACATTTGCACATCGTGGATGCGGAAGGAGTGGATGGCGAGGGACTTCAAATTGGTGAAGGAGAAGTTGACTTTCTTTCGCTTGGAAAGAAACTGGATACACTTTGCCCGGATGCCACTTTCATTCCTGAAATATGGATGGGGCATAAGAATGTCGGCGAAGGATTCTGGGTAGCTCTTGAGAGACTTGAAAAATATATGTAATTTCGCAAAGCCAGCAATGTGAATATTTTTATGTGTGCTAATTAAAATGGAATTAAAAGATATATGTTCACT
>JBNKQE010000154.1:0-10562 GCA_050295715.1 Leptospirales bacterium | reverse complement strand
CCATTGAGTATCGCCTTTTACAGCAAGAAAAAATTGGCCGTCACTTTCAGAATAAATTGGTAGGTCGACGTGATAGTTGCCAGCATACTTAACTCGAACACATTTCTGTTTGTCGCTGGCCTGTTCTGTAGTGTGATCTTCTACAGCATCAAGAATCCATTGGTGGACAGTTTCTGTTTTCGGCCACTCGCTTTTATCAGTCGGGAGATTTTGAAGATAAACACCATCATCAATATCGAATTCTCCATCTAAAGGATTATTCGTTGTTTTGAATGAAAACGAACCCTGTTGGAAAAAGTTTGGCTGTTTTTCCTCTTTTTCTTGGAAATAATCCTTTATACGTTGCCTTACGCCATCACGGGCACTCACTATTTTCCCTTTTTGGGTTTTGTTAAGACGAATTGTGCCTAAAAATTCCTGAAATTGATTATGTGTATTTGCCATTGTAGTCTCCGTTAAAGTGTTATTTCCAATGATTCTGTTTTTGAAAAAAGAAATGATTGAAATCAGCGTTCGATAAATATCGCGTAGACTGTGCGAATCCAAGTTCTTTTATGAACTCAAGTGTTCTTGTATCCGCTCTATCGAGTTGTATTCTATTTAAATCATTCGATAAAATCTCAGGTTCATGTATTCGAACATATTTATGAAAAGGGAATACCATATTCTTATGTGCAATTTCCATAATGTTCTGAGTCCCTTTACTTTGTGCAGTTAGTGTTGTCTCAATAAGGGCAGACCGCCAATGCCAAATTGAAGCATTTGCAGGTGTTTTTGAGCTAAGACCAGATGCAAAATTTAGATTACTCAATGACAAAATGCTTATTTTATTGTATGATTTTCCTTCGCCTACAAAATAACTCATTGCTTCAATTGTTCCTATTAAAGCAGGATTATTAGCCCAGAGACCGCCATCAACAAGCCTATTAAACTTTGATTCGATTTTTGCAATAGGGAAGTATGTTGGCGCTGCGGATGTGGCTAGAGCTACATCCGCCATTTTTATCTTTCCATCTCTTACGAAGCTTCCATGATGCGGGGTTTTAAAGACTACCCCTGAAGAGCTTTTCAAATCTACTGCAGGAATACAAAGGCGAGTTTTAGACTCGCCCATCGTCTTATCTTTAAAAACATTAGTCAATGCAGATTGAAGAGGTATTGCACTGTATTTTGCACCCCAAATCAATTGCTTTGCAAGGGCTATTTTACGTTGAAGTCGTCCGTTTGAAGCAAAGATTTTCGGGCCCTCTAATTCATAAAAGTTCACAATTTCTTGGGCTGATAGCTCAGCGCCAAGCCCCAGGGCAATAATTCCCCCAGTTGAAGTCCCACAAATCAGATCAAAATACTGATGAGTAGGTCCATATTTTTCTTCAACTGCCTGTAGAATACTTGCGGCAAATAGCCCTTTGATCCCCCCGCCATCTATTGAAAGAATCTTAAAATCTCTGACTGGCATGCTTTACATTTGTATATCTGAATGCAATTTATGCAATCAAAATTTACGCTCCGTATATAGGATAATTATATCCCAAAATAGGATAGGTAGTCCCGGTTGTCAACTTTTTTTGTTGAAATATTGTCCTGCTATGGGATAATTGCCCATGGAATTAATGGAATATGTGGCATTGAAGATCAGAGAATTAAGGGAGCAATTTAACGGTGGGCAAGGTATCTCGCAAACGATGCTTGCAAAACAATTGAACGTGACTGCAAATACAATTTCAAGGTGGGAAACTGGTGAATATAAGCCTAAGATCGAAGATCTTGATAAAATTGCTCATTTCTTCGGTGTTTCCGTTTTGGTATTTTTCAAAGAAGAGAATGTAAATAGTAATGAACGTGTAAATGCATTATTACGTGCAGCCTCAGGTCTGGATGACGATGACTTAGATGAGTTAAAAAAATTTGCAGAATTTCGTACTGCACAAAAACTTTATCAATCGGGCAAACGTCCTAAAGCAGGTCGAAAAAAGAGCAAGTGATGGGAATTATGAATCGTACGTCATATTACATTGAAATGAAAGGCCTTGCGCAAGCCATTCGCAGGAAGTATGGAATAGAAGGATCGCGGCTTTTGCCCAGCAAATTAAAAGAGATTATAAAGTCTGAGGGGGTGGGCGAGATTATATTGTATCCCAACTTCAAAAATGTTCGTGGGTGCTATATCGTCGAAGAAGATGGAAATCCGATTATTGCTGTTAATAAAGAATTACCGCGTGATCCATACGCTTTTACCTTAGGTCATGAGTTGAAACACCATCTTGTTGATAGAAACAAAACGAACGGTGGTGTAATAACCTGTTCGAATAAGAATATTTCCGACATGGTTGAGATTGGTGCAGAAGTCTTTTCGGCAGAGTTATTGTATCCTGAGCAAATGTTCCTGCATGATATGTATGATTTGGGAGTTCTTTCGGGACAATGCGAGGTGCAGCATATTGTAACACTCAAGCATAATACTGATACGACTCTCAGCTACGAAGGACTTGCCAAAAGAGCGGAATTCTTGAAATTGGCTCCTCAAGGGTCGTTAAAAAAAGTGAAGTGGAAGACGATTGAACACGAAATGTTTGGGGATCCTCGTCGTTTTCGACAGAGGTCATCAGGCAAGCGTGCTTATTAACTTCCCGTGTGTTGGTAATCAGGCAAGTTATTTTTGATCCATAAAATATAGAAATTTCTCCTTGCGCTCTTTTTCTATCTCGTATAACTATATTATATGTCCTTTAAACTCCCATCCCACCTAAACTCATTGAAAATATAATACGTACCTAATCTGATTCATAGAAGTATGAATTTTATTATCACTGCAGTTTGAAAAATTATCTCATTAGAATATTGTTTTGCGAAAGTGAGGCGCCAATAGATTCTCCCAGTAGAAAGTAGAGACGTATCCTTTCTTCCTCATACTCCGTATCAAGTGTGGGATCATTTGGAAAATAGTTTCTTTGATTAATTAAGAAATCACGTAATTTATTATTTCCTTTTATTTTATCAAAAAAAGCTTTCGTAATCATTGGCTTAACATAAATAATATTACCCAGTTTCTTACCGTCTTTATCTTTGTATTCTAGGTTAACTACCGGTTCATTTTGATAAACAAGTTTTTCGACATCGAGTGTAATACCAAAATTACTTCTGATTCTATCAATTGAAATTGCAAAATCCCTGTATATGTTATTATTTCTGTAATTGTATCGTCCCGTATCTGTAACAATAATAATGGGAACCTTTCTGACTATCAGTGAATACAGGCCTGTATTATCACTTTTTCCGCCATCGGAAAGTCCATATGAATTTCTCACCTCAGGAGTCTTATTTTTTTGATTGTTATATATTTTTATACCTAATGTGGCATTTAAGAATGCGCTTGATGCGCGTAATATGTCCGGCAAACTGATATCTCTTCGAGAAAAAGGGTACCATTTTTTTGCTTTGTATGTATCATATGATTTGCTATAAAATCCTTTGACCTGGCCCGGTCCAAGCAAAGGAATATTAGAACATTTTGGTACATCAGGTGTTGCACAATCCATATCCGTTCCGAAACCAACAGGTGTGAACTCGAATATGAAATGGTCTCTCTGATGCTTGATCTCGTCTCCTGACGGTAGACTGTGTGTTGCATTGAATATGGGAAATGGTCTTGTGCGCGCATTTGGAAGAATTTGATACAAATTATCCAGTCTTATGCTGGTGAGTTCGGACATGGAAGAATCAATTATATCTTTCTTCCAATATTTTCCGAAAAACCAGTTTTGTTGTTTGGTTCTCAATTTTTTTACTATAATATCACAATTATCATCTTTACCGCTTAATGAAAAATCGTGCAGGCATCTAAACATATCTTTGTCGGGCAATGTAGAGGTGATATATGAAGTATTTGCCCAAGATCCACCGGAAACTGATGAAATATAGTCAACACGTTTCAATAGCCCCTTTGAATGCAGCCCACTCAATATTCCAAGATTAAATGCATTTGCCCTGATTCCTCCTCCAGCAAGCCCCAGACCAATAAGTGGACTGTTCTGCTGGATATTCAGACTTTTTCTTCTTTCTTCAATAAAAGACTTTTCTTTATTGAAAATATTGTCATTGTTGTAGCGACTATCTTTATTTGAAAAAACGACTATATTCTCATTTGAAGTTCCACATGCTGTTATTAGCAGCAAAAGTATTAAAGTTGAATAGTATTTCATAGTCTTCTCCTCCAAAGGAAAGCGTTAGGATATTATTAACGTTAATGATAATATTGCAACTATCTTTTTAAAATGTGTTGCTTGTTGATTGGTTAGTGAGCTAATGATAAATCAAATTAACCTATTTGGTGCTGGTTTTTGTTTTTGCATCAAGATATGGTTAAAACTCTTCCTTCTAGTAGATATACAGTTGTTGTATTTTCGTTATAGTTGTCTGCTGTAATGGAGTATTCCGAGATAATGATTCGGGCTTGTGTCAGGTTAAGGTTACTGAAGGAGCCAGAGGAACAAGTGTAGAACTCCTTGCAACCCGATCATACAGCGAAAGGAGGAATCCATTTCCCATGGCTTTTTTGAGCGGGGCAGTAACGATTTTTCATTGCAATATTTTACAAACTGGGAGAGGCTGTAATGGCCGGTATCGAAGGCGTCAAATATGGCCCGTGCCACCGGCTCCGTTTCCGGGTCCAGTACGACCTCACGGCGGTTCTTGTCCCAGAGGAAAGTTAATCAAAGGAATTTGGCCAATAAAACTATCTGTATTATTGAGAGATTTTAATGGATAATGTAATGAACGATGATTGGCTCGAAGAAATAACACCGAGACTTAAAAAAAGCGTTATATATACTGTTTTCGAAGAAAAGAGTAAGGATGATGATGCAGGCGATCATGTTAAATCATTGGTAAAAGATGCTGTTTCGTATGCGAATAACCGCTCGAAAACGATTATCCGGAATATGCCAGAATTCACCCTTCATGACAGCGAACATCTTTTTAAAGTTCTACGACTCATGGAGAAAATATTAGGCAAGGAGAATATTCAAGAGCTTTCTGTTCCTGAGTTGATGCTTCTAATTCTGACGGCTTTTTTTCATGATATTGGAATGGCGCCTGATGAAAACACGCTAAATGTATGGCGAAAATATTGGGATCAAGATCCGGAGTTTGATGATGAATATGAGAGATTGGAATACGAAAGATTTAAACGATTTTGTTCCGCGAGACCAGAGAGAATAAGCGAAATTCAGCTAGCAGACAAACTTGGCAAGGTTACGGTTGCTGAAACATTGAAGCAATATATTATAACTGATTATATCAGAATTACGCATGGGGAGAGAGCAAGAAAGAACATTGAAGCTGATTGGAATGGTAAAATAAAATACCGGGACGTTGATTTAACTGTTGAATTTGCTGAATTATGCTTCAGTCATGCAGATGATGCATTGAAACTGCGGAGCTTGGATAAGCGATTGCTGTGCGGACCAGGAATTTATGTTTGCCTACCCATCGTTGCCGTTGCATTAAGAATTGCAGATATTTTAGATTTTGATCTAAAAAGAACTCCGACTGTATTGTTCTCTAATTTGGCAGTCAGAAACCCCGTTTCACTGGGTGAGTGGCGAAAACATAGATCTATTGAAGCTTGGGATATTAGCGAAGATATTATCAAATATCATGCGAAATGCTCGCATCCTGCAATAGAATCGAGCATTCATAAATTCTGCGATTTGATCGATCGAGAACTTCTGGTTTGTTCAAATATATTAAATGAAGTCAATGATTTTAATGTTCGGAATGAAAGAGCATTGACCGTGAGTCTGCCATTTCAGGTTGATAGAACAAAAATTGAGACAAAAAAGGATATATCAGGGGATCCGATATATAATTATAAGGAGACGCGTTTTGAATTAAGTAAGAATCAAGTAATAGACTTGCTTATGGGGACGAAGTTGTATGGCAATCCGGATGTAGCATTAAGGGAGTTGATACAGAATTCGATTGATGCATGTTTGTTGAGGCAAGCTCTTGAGAGAAGCTGGGGCAATGATTACAGGCCAATTATAAAGATTAAATATTCAAAATCGCAAGAGGGTGCAAAGCTTGAGGTTGATGATAATGGAATAGGGATGGATCAATATATTATTGATAATTATTATTCGAATGTCGGTTCATCTTTCTATAAATCTTCTGATTTTTATAGTCTTCGTGCGGAAACTGGAACTGAGTTCACCCCTACATCTAGATTTGGAATCGGTATTTTATCATGTTTTATGGTTGCGGACACGGTTTCTGTTGATACCAGGAAATTATATGGTCCGCATAAATCCAGTGAGCCAATCAACCTCACTATAGAAGGACATGATAGTATATTTTGGATCAAGAATGGAAAGCGAGAAGTTCCGGGAACGCAAACTACTTTGTTTTTGAGGAAAATGGGCAATCCATGGGAAGAGCTAAGTGAGGAGAAATTTGTTAAATCGGTAGAAAGTGTAGTTCCAAATCCTCCTTTCCCAATTGAGATTATTACAGATTCATTGAGTATAGAAAGAAACGAACATAGTTTCAAGGAGTTGGTTGCTTCATCTCTCAAGGACTATTCGTGGAGCAAGCATGAGAATTTAAGATTGATAGATGTTACTTTGGATAATGTGAGTGAAGGCATTATTGGTTCTGCAATAATCGGTATTTTAGAGAAGCAGGGATTGCCTGTAGAAAAAATTGAATTGCATGGTAAGAATGTCGTTATTGAAGGTGCGAACTATCAACTTGATAAGGAAATAATGCTATCTGATAACGAAATTGAATTGTCCTCTACAAGTATAACTATTGATGATGATGGTAATATCGAGACGGACTCCTCAACAAGGGCTCTTGCTAAATCTAAGTCCAGAATAGCATTGCACGGTGTTGAAGTTCCGACCACGCTTTTTCCGCAAAGCTGGAATATGCAGCGAAATCAAGTAAAAATTGCATGGCCATTTCCTATTCTAATTATAGTTGATATCTGTGGCAAAAGAGATATTGATTTGAATTCTGCGCGAGACATGATATTGATGGGCGACAACTGGATACGATTTGAAGAAGATTTGTCTCGAATTGTATGTAAAAAAATATCTGAATCTGTCACGCCTGAGTATTGGGATGCGCTTAAATCTATTCTGGAAAAAAGTAGAAATGTAAATTTCATGAAGGGTTTGTCGCAAGCTGAATCGAATGATTAGCGGATTCTCACTTCATTGTATTACTGATTTCTCCAGTTTCTCAAGTGCTTCGATGATTTGACCAACAACTGGTCTTTCAAATTCAGATCTATCCATTTCTTCATGTGTTCCTTTGTTTAGGTAGTTCCATTCTTTCGTTTGACCGCTAATCCCTGTTAAACTTACCAATGCATTTATTATATCTTCTTTGTTTGCGAAGATGAAAGAATCCCTTTTTGCTTTTGATAGAAGCTGTTCGACAATATTTCTCAATTCGGGTACAGCCTTTGGTGTTCGTAATTTGACACTAAGATTTCCATCGCCGTTTTTGCTGATAATATTCCATGTTTCTTTTGATAGAAATTCTAGTGCACGGCGGCTATTGGCAAGTGCTTCTCGAATCTCTTGTTTATCAAATTTAGTTCTGGCAATTGATACGTAGTTTCTTGATTGCGGAGAACTATCAATTCGGATTTTGTTATCGCCAAGATGGGGTAGTAAAACGTAAGACTTGGCCTCCTTTGATGCTTCAGAGCCGATAAGGTTGTGTACATCCTTGAAGAATTCTTCCCCATGTGTTGTTAGGATTATTTGAGTATCGTCAAAAAAGTCATCTTCAAAAATAGTGCGGCGAATTCCTTCACGGTGTTCATCATCTATTGCATTTACTGGATCATCAAATATTAGAAAAGGGTATTTGCCTTTTAAATTTTTAGCAAGCAGAATCGATAGTCCTAAGCAGCGTATATGGCCTTCGCTCAGAATATGCAATGCATCATAATAAGCAATTGGATTGCTGTTAAAAGCTATTTCGATTCTGCTGCCAGATTCGAGGGGGAGTCTTATTTGGCTTAGCTTGTCATTTTCCGGATCGTTTCTATTAAATGCGTTGTATAAGTCTTTTGTAATATCTGCCAGATCTGCAATAAGCAGTGAGGGTAATTTTGTGCGATATGCATGTAGCTTGGAAATATAATCTTTATAGGAGCTTGAGATTTCCATATTAATTTTGATTAATTCCTTTTCCTTTTCAGCTTCCGCTATTAAATCCTTGTTGTCTTCAGCGAATGCCTTTAATTGTTTGTGGGCCATTGAAATATCTTCAAGTTTTTGCTTTTTAACTTCATCATGTCTGATAATTTTTTCCTTTACTTTTTGCAACTTCTGCAACTCTGTTTCCAATGTGACCCTACCATTTTTTTTGCTTCTCAATATTTGAGTTGTGGTTTTTGACTGCATTATACAGGTCATCTAATTCTGCGAAAGGTACCTTTCCTTCATGGTTTTTATTTTTTAAGCCATTCCACCATTCCAATGATAATAATCCTGGCTCTGGGATGATTTGATCGATATTTAATTCTGCCTTTTCCGGGATAAATTCAATGTCGATTTTTTCGATAAGTTTTAGTTGATTTAGTGCTTCTATTAAAAGGGATTGGATCTTCTTTTCTATTGATGATATGTTCGCTTCTAATTGCGACAAGTGTTCTAGGTTTTTGAGGCCCACTTCTGATTTTTTGTAGGGATCTTCACTTACCATACTGAGGGGAGTGAAACAGGCAGGGCATTTATCTGGATATTTATGTTTCAAATCTATTAGTGATGCATACAAATCGCGAAAAGAAATTTCATCTTTTTTTTCTTCATATTCTCTTCTTTTTTTCTTTAGATCTGACTCTGCATCTGAGAGTTCCTTTTCCTTTATTGTTAGTTTATCAAAGGAGAAGTCATATACGGGCGGTAATGGCGTTTTTAATAGTTCTTCTATTTCTTCAATTCTGCTTTTTTCCCCTTTTAATCCGACTTTAGTGGCTAAATTGTCATAAGATTGAGTGCTATCATATTCGGATGCTAGAGTTTTTTCTGTCTCTTTGAATGTTTCAATAGTACATTTTTCATTTTTTATTTCGTCTTCGTACTGAATAAGCGATTGTTTTTTATCGGCTAGCTCCTTGCCTTTTAAGCCTGCGAGGTCTATATATTTATCGTCTAACTCTGATGAAAAATCTTTAACAAATTCATCGAAACTTTCCAGCCCAAATAAAGATCCGATCAGTTTAGTTTGGTGGGAAGGGGTTTTAGCTGCGATCCTTGCAAAGCTATCGATTCTATTTTTCTCAACGAAACAAAAGCGAAATCTTTCCTCGTTTGGAAGCACTTGTAACAATGATCCATTACTGCCGATGCCTAAAAGTATTGGAGGAGTGAATTCTTTGGTTCTGGCATTTTGCAGATACTCTTCTTGTTTGGAAAACCTTTTTGATTCAGCTTCTTCTACGGAACCCAGGAGGGAATATTCTAATGCTTCGCAAAAGCTTGATTTTCCTGCTCCATTCGGGCCGAAAAGAAATACATTTTTATTGTTTAGATCAAAATCTTCTCTATCTGAAAATCCCCGAAATGATTGAATTTCTAATTTATTCAACATCTTTATACTATTGTGGTCTTGAATTTCAATTTTTTGAGCTTCGTCTTCACGCAAAGCCAATTGAGAAAATTCTCTTTGTGCAATGGAAATAATCTTTTTTGATCGGTTTCCTCTGTGTGTACCCAGGGGGATAAGCTCATCTATATGATCATATATCAATTGGGCAATTTTCTTTGTCCCATCTGAAACGCCTTGATTTTTTAGTTCGCGTATAAATCTTTTATATTCTTGTTTCATAATACATTAAATATTTCGGAATATGCAAGGTCAGAGTCAAAATTTTTCCTTGCGCTCACCGTCCATCCCGTGTAACTATATTACATGTCCTCTCAAGCTCCCATCCCACCCAAACTCATCGAAGATATCATGCGTGCTCAATCCGAGGCACAGAAATACAAAATACCTGCCTGCTTCCTTTTTAACCGTGTCAGCACGACCATGGCCGAACAGGAAACCAGCCTTGAGCAGCAAGAGCACGACAGCTATGCTTACGCAAAACGGAGAGGACTACAAGTCGTTTACAACTTCCGGGTTCAGGAGACCGGTTCCAAGGAAGAGGAGAGGCACGTTTTCAATCAAATGATCACGTTACTGAAGAGCGACCTCATCGACGTAAAACATGTTATTTTCAAATCCGCTGACCGGTCCAGCCGGAATCGACACGACAAAGACCAACTGGATAAACTCCGCAAATACAATGGAGTAACCATACATTATTACGGCAGCGGAAAGGTCCTTACCGGCGAATCCCATTACACTGACGAGTTACAGGACGATATTGAGAACCTTTTCGCCACCCATTTTGCTCGCGAACTTTCCCATAAAATCAAATCAGCCTATCGCCACAAGGCGTTAGAGAAGAAACAGGCCCCCGGGACGCGCGCACCGTTCGGCTACCTCTGGGACAAGAACCGCCGTGAGTTCGTTCTGGACCCGGAAACGGAGCCAGT
>JBNKQE010000153.1:0-10824 GCA_050295715.1 Leptospirales bacterium | reverse complement strand
ACGGGTGGCTGGCTGAGCCTTTCCCGGTTTGGACTTTCACCAAACAAGAGACATCGGGCTTTCCTGGCGCTCCTTGGTCCTTGCCCTCTCCCTTCGGTCGTGCGGATTCGCGCTATTGTGGGAGTTGTATAATGCGCTCACCGCACCGGGCTACGGACAGATTTGGCTGCGCCCATTCGGGCTACGCCAAATCTCGTATAATCCGGTCGTTACGCGAAATGCCGAGTTAGAATATGAATAATAATATTAAAAATGATTGGAGATTAAACGGCCAAGAAGAATATTTAAAAGGTGCTTTACTACACTTTTCAAAATATGAATCAAACACTGATCATGATCATTGCGAATTTTGCTTAGACAAGTTTTCTAATAGCATACCTGGATCATTAACGGAAGGATACGCCACCTCTGATAAATATCGCTGGATTTGCAGAACCTGTTTTGAAGATTTTAAAGAGTATTTTAAATGGAAAGTATAAAATTATATCAGGTAGATTCATTTACCGATTCAATCTTCAAAGGAAACCCTGCTGGAGTAGTTTTACTTGAGTCCAGTATTTCCGACCTTCAAATGCAAAACATTGCTTCTGAAATAAATTGCTCTGAGACTGCATTTCTCACAATAGACTCTGATCATTACAATATTCGTTATTTCACTCCAGAAGTGGAAGTTCCATTATGTGGACATGCTACTCTTGCGTCCGCATATATCATTTTTAATCATACAAACATCGATTCAGATAAAATTGTCTTTCATGCAAAGAATGATGTTCTTTCAGTTCGAAGATCCGACGACTGGATCTATATGACTTTTCCAAAAGATAGTTTTACACCCTATCAGGAAAGCTCCAAAATTCAACGAGCGTTGCGGGTATCTAATTCCCCTAATTCAATGCTCTTATCAAAATTTGAATGGATTATTGTAGAACTGGAATCACCTGAAGATGTACAAAATCTATCTCCCGATTTTCAATTTATGCGGGATGAAAATATTGCCATTGTAGCGACCGCCAAAGGAACCAATTCTATAGACTTTGTTTCTAGAGTATTTGCACCTCCCGTTGGTATAAACGAAGATCCAGTGACCGGTCTTGCACATTCATCACTAGGTGTATTTTGGTCCGAACGGCTTCAAAAATACAAGATGACTGGTTCCCAGCTTTCAAAACGAACCGGAATAGTGAAGATTGAAATAACAGACACTCATTGCATTATTGGTGGACAAGCTATACTTGCCTTCGATATAAACATCCATGGACGGCACTTCGCTTAACTAAATTTTCCCCGCTTCCTACCACACTACCGGCTCACTTCATGCTATTCGCTCTGCTCTGGTGGACATGCGCTTGTTTAAAAGCAACGGATGTTGGTCTGATAATTTTTGTCTGCGAGAAAAAGATTTAATATATAATCCGAACGCTATGTCCACAACGATTGACCAAATACCATTCGCTCGCTGAAGGATGATTTGCTTCCAGTTGTACTGGATTCCAGGGGCTTTGTGCATGGCGAGATGCTTCATGTTAAGCCATGCTCCACGACTGTTATACGCTCCCTCCATTGCCAGACCATGAGACAGGCCCAGCTTGCGAAGATTACGGTATCGGGATTTCTGATTCTTCCAGATATGCCAGACTACAAGACGCATTCTTCGACGCAACCATCCACTTATCTTATGAAGAATGGATGTATTGTCAGCGAGAGCATAGTAACCCATCCAACCTCGAAGGTATCGGTTCAGGGGATCAAGGTGATCCTCTAGAGATATCCCTCGATGGGCTTTCGTATGAAGTCAAATCTTATCTTTCAGCCTCTTAATTGACTCCGAGGAAATGCGAATCTTCACACCTTCCGGGCTTACATAAAAGCTGAATCCAAGAAACTTACGATTTGATGGTTTGTCCACCGCACTCTTACCTTCGTTTACCTTGAGCTTCAACTTCTCTCTCAGAAAGCGTGTCACACTTTCTTTAACTCGTTCTCCTGATCTTCGCCCCTTTACATAGATGTTACGGTGAGTAGCCCGGGGGAATCGCACCCCCAGGCCCTCTCAGAACCGGACTTGAACCTCTCGACTCATCCGGCTCCCATTATCCGGCCGCAGGTCGAATCCCCATCTGCCAGTGAACAAACAGACCGGGTTCGCGCATGGCGATTCCACCCAGCCAGTGTTCCGCTCGACGACGATGGCGTTCCAACCTTTTGTATTTCCTGCGGGCCCATTGAACCAGAGCCCGGTCCATATGGCGTAAGACATCATACAGCTCAGATTTGTAAAAGCGTCCATAGTAATTGATCCATCCCCTTAACACCGGATTGAACATATTCGCTATATCCTCCAGTGATTTATCGGGTTTCAGTTGCAACCGCCAGCTTCGTATTTTCTGTCGCATCGCTTTCGACGCATTCGCGCTCACAGCCGGGCTGAAATTGATGAAGTGTTTTCCCCATTTGTTCTTTGATCGGCGCGGTCGAAAAGTATATCCCAGAAAGTCAAATTTCGTTTCATGGTATTCTCCTCTCCGATCATCATCCTTGCAATACACGATTCGTGTCTTCTTCGGATGCAATTCCAGACCGACCTCTTCGAACCTCCGACGAAGCCGTTCAAGAAGCGTCTCTGCTCCCGCACGAGTTCGACAGTGGGTGACGGCATCATCAGCATAACGTGCCCATGGATTCCGAGGAAATTCCCTTTTCATCCACGTATCGAAAGCATAATGAAGAAACAGATTCGCAAGCACAGGGCTGATAACACCACCCTGCGGAGTGCCAGAATTGCGCTCCTCTGTTCGTCCGTCTTCGAATTGAAATGGGGCTTTAAGCCACCTCTCTATATAGAGAATCAACCACTTCAGATTCGTATGCTTCTTTACAGCCCGCATGAGGAGTTCGTGATCGATGTTGTCAAACAGACCTTTGATGTCGAATTCGAGCACCCAGTCATACTGCCAGCATCTTTTCCGTGTGACTCCCACCGCATCTATTGCGGATTTCCCCGGACGATAACCATACGAATCATCGAGAAACTTTGGTTCCACCAGTGGTTCAAAATAGATTTTCGCCACCATCTGTGCGACGCGATCTCCTACCGTCGGGATGCCGAGTCTTCGCACTCCCCCCGTATTCTTCGGGATTTCCACCACTTTCACAGGTGGAGGGAAGTAGCTTCCCGACGACATTCGGTTCCAGATTTTATAGAGATTATCTTTCAAATTCTCTTCAAAACTGCTCAGAGATTCTTCGTCTATCCCTGCTGCCCCTCTATTTGCTTTTACTCTCCTGTATGCATCCAATACTACAGCTTGGAAATATCATACGACTTTGCTTTGTCCATAGAGTCCTTCCGTTACCGGTTGTTCAATTTTCAAAACTGGATAACACGACCCCTTCGCTCCACCTCTATTACAGAGGATTCCTCACTACTACTGGTCGTTCCGCCACTGTATTTCGCATTGGTACTCAGATTCTTGCGGGTCCTCCGCTTGAATTTCTCCCTTAGCATCGAAATGCAGTTTCCCACGTTCCACGCAAAAGCCTGTGCTGAGTTCACGCCGCCTTCATGCCGGACATCACTCGGCCAGTAGACAGGTTTCCTCCGAACTTTTCCCGGGTTAACGACTCCCCCCCGGTTTTGATGACGTTCCTACGCTTTCGACACTTTATCAGCGGTTCACTTTTGTTCGTCTCCACAGCACCTACCTGACAGAGTCTTGCTCTGCCTTTTTCCCTGACGCTCACTACCACGGCTTTTGGCCGCAGCAGCTCAGAGTGGTTTGAAGCCTCCTCCTGCAAAGCGGCTTCGAGGGGCCTTCCCTCATCTTCTACGCAGCATGACTTCAATCAGTTGACCATGACAGCCTCCTTTTCTCGTCTTCGTGGCACACAGTCGTCTGCATAGCGACAGAAACGATGACCTCGCTTCTCCAGTTCTTTGTCCAGATCATCGAGAAGGATATTCACAAGCAGAGGACTCAATGATCCACCCTGCGGAACACCTTCCTCCGATGCCACACATACACCATCGCTCAGTATACCCGCGTTCAGAAAGCCACGGATCAAAGACAGGGGTTAGAACCTGAAGCACAGCCTGTTGAATCACTCTATCTCGTGCCGATGGGATCCCGAGCATTCTCGTTCCCCCATTCGGTTTCGGAATCTCCACTCTGCGAACTGGAAGAGGCTTATACTTGCCTCTCCGAATCTCGTCTGATATTCGATCGTAATTCTTCGCCATATAATCGGGCAAATCCTTTACTGGAACACCATCAATACCGGGTGCGCCCCTGTTGGATCGAACTTTCGCGATTGCTTCATCCATGTTAGCACTGGAAAGGATACATTCAATCATGCTTGCTTCTCCATTCGTGAGGTCTCCTGCAGAGTCTGCCGGATCAGGCTCAACTACCCCGAAAGCTTCCAGGGGCTTCACCCCTTCCTCTGTTCCGGGCTTCCAGTTAAAGTGAAATTCCAGTTGTCGTTGCATGATCTCGATTTCTCCGCTTTCTCCTCATAAGTTGATGTTTGGTCCTTCGTCCGATGGACACATATCTAATATTCTGTGATCCATTCGAACTACTATGACCTCTGCTGACTTCTGCAGAATCAATGCCATCTTTCGATGACACTTATCGGGTTACTCCGCTCGCGGACCCTCCGCCGATTGTTCTACAGACCTCCCCTGGTAAGAGCAATGACTTTCATCCCATACCCGCCTGATATACCACTTCGCCTCTTGGTTGAATTGGACTTTACCTTCAGCGGCAGGCTCATCCAGACTCATGGCCTCAAATCAGGTTTCTGTACGTCGGGCCGGGAGTTTGCCTCGGGCTTCCTTCAGATTCCGCCTCACGGCGGACACCCTTGCCTCTGGCTATCGGGGCGTTCAACCTCCCCCGGTCAGGACTTCCTGCTTGCAATTTGCAGGGCACCTTATAGTCATTGCCCATGCAGGGCACACCGCTGCAGCACTCGCTAAAGCTCGGCCTGGCCTGGTCCTTGCCCTCTCCTACGGTCGTGCGGATGCATGCAATTGGGGGAGAATATAATGCATGCACCGCACCGGGCTACGGACAGATTTTGCTCAGCCATTAGGCTGGCCAAACCTGGCGTAATTAAACCTTTATGTGCAATATCACTACCATTGAAGAATATTATGGATAAAGCTTTAGAACTATTAATCAAATCTGATAATGGAATATTAATAACGGATGAAGATATACTTAATTCACTTGAAAATTCTTCATTGGTTAAAAGAGTTACAGATCTTAAAGCAACTGATCCACTATCGATGGTCTGGTCTATTATTGCATTGAGTGAAATACCTTTTTCAAATAGATTAGATTATACAGGTTCATTAA
Source organism: Leptospirales bacterium (assembly GCA_050295715.1). Classification (GTDB taxonomy): domain Bacteria; phylum Spirochaetota; class Leptospiria; order Leptospirales; family Leptonemataceae; genus JBNKQE01. The sequence goes on along the minus strand of JBNKQE010000153.1, from coordinate 5,464 downwards.
AAGACAGTATATTGAAAAAAATGGGCACTTCAGCTGGTTTTACTTTGACAGGAAAAAAGGAAGACTTTCTGCCCTGCTATAATGCAATGATTATAAAAGCATTTTCAAGAATGGGTTTTTATGCAAATGAAATTGTTGAGAACGGTATAAACTGGATTCTTCGATACCAATCTTTCGAGAGAAACTTCATTAGCGACTGGAACATGCCTGCAATTCATCGTCATGGTGGCTGTCTTAAGAAAACTCCCTGCTTTATTGGTCTTGCAAAATCTGTTTATGCATTGGTGGAATTCAATAAATTGAAACAGAATGAGATCATTTCTGCAAAAATTGACAATGGATTGGACTATATACTTGAGCACAATGTGTATCAGCGCTTATCCAATGGCAAACCAATAACAAAGCATATTCTTGATTTATGCTTTCCTGAATCTTATAATGTTTCAATTTTAGAACTTCTATTACTACTCTATGAAACCAACAAATTGAATGACAAACGTGTGGAAAAGAGCATTTCTATTATTAAAGAAAAAATAAATAAGAACAGAAAATGGGGAGTTGATTATGTATATAGTGGAGAAGGATATATTTCTTTTGACGGAAAATCAAAAAATTCTGATTGGATCTCATATAAATTAAATCGAATACTAAAACGCGCTACTGCGCATAACTGATATGGCGTTCCCCTGCAAGTTCTCTCGACACTGCTGTAACAGTCACCTGAGGACTTTTTCCTTTCTCCATCATCTTTTTTCACCGAGGGAGCATTTTTCATCGTCTCTCCTCATATAGCATACATTTTCTCTATTATAGAGACATGGAGATCTTACAGGAGAGGACGCCCCAGGCATATTCGCGCAGGAAGAGCCGAAATATTGATATTGGTTAAGATCAGCGAAAAATTTTTCTGATGGTACAGGAATGCTCCAGTAAAATCCCTGTGCAATTTTGCATCCTATTGAATGTGCAAATTCTGCCTGTTCTTTTGATTCTATACCTTCGACAACAATATTTAGATGCAGAATGTTTGCAAGTGATACAATCGATCGCAGTATATCGTTCGCAGAGATACAACCGGGAACTCCTTGAAGAAAAGAACGGTCAATTTTAATTCCGGAAACGGGTATCTGTTTCAGTCTTGAGAGTGCCGAATATCCCGTACCGAAATCATCCAGCAGGATGGAAAAACCCATGGAGGAGAGGGAGTGTAGAAATTTATTTGCTTCATCAAAGTTTTCAAACAATCCACCTTCTGTAATTTCTATGTCAATCCATGAGGGATTGACTCCCGTTTCTTTTACAGTTGACCTGAAAAAATCAATACAGCCCGCATCATGGCGAATCTGATAAGGTGAGAGATTGACCGCAATTTTAATCGGTCGTTCTGAAGTGCGGTTCCACTGGACAGCCTGTTCACAGGCCTTGCGAAAAACCCATCTACCAATCTTTATGATCATACCGTTTTCTTCGGCAATTCCAATAAATTCGACGGGGCTTACAAGTCCCAGTTCAGGACTGGCCCATCGAATCAAAGCTTCCCCTCCTATCCAGCCACCTGTATCCATATCGATCTGAGGCTGGATAAAAAGCTGTATTTCGTCTCTCTCCACTGCTCCACGAAGGAGATTCTCCAGAGAAAGTCGCTCCAGAGATTTTATTTTCAAATGATTGCTATAAAATTTGAAAGAGTTACTCCCGGATTTACGCGCTTGAGACATTGCCATATCCGAACTGCTTACAATATCGCTGACTTCAGTCCCATCGATTGGAAACAGAGCAATACCAATACTCATCCCCACAAAAATTTTCCTGGTTTCGATTGTCACAGGCTCTTCGAAAGCGGAAAGGATTTTCCTTGCGACAATGGATACATCCTGCTCATCTGCTAATTCCGAAAGTATTATGGCGAATTCATCCCCTCCCATTCGGGCTACAAGGTCGTTCGAACGAACCGTATCCATCAACCGGCAACCAACCTCTTGAAGAAGTCGATCACCCGTTGTGTGTCCCATAGTATCATTGATCCTTCGAAAATCATCGATATCAATCATCAAAACAGCGCCGCTGATTGGATTTTTCCCCGAGTTCTGAATTGTCTGTCGAAGTTGATCCCGGAATAATGCCCGATTCGCAAGTCCTGTAAGCGAATCTACAAATGTGAGATCACGAAGGAGTCTTTCGTAATCCTTCACCTGTGTAACATCCTGAACGACCACCAGGATTCGGTAATCAGATCCCTCGTATTTTACCCTTCCTCGCAAGCTTAAGTCCAGTATCCGTCCTTCTATTTCGATTTCGCAGTCACAGGCAATTTCACTTTTTTTATTTTCAATAGACATGCGAAAGGCATACAGAACCTTTAAACGGTCTTCTTTGCGAATGACTCGAAGGAACGCCAGAATACCGGGTTGCCAGCTTTTGGGTTTTTTAATCATCTGACAGGTTCGAGTAGAAAGAGACGCTCTATTCTCCCTGGAGTCCCATTCCCAGTGACTGGTCCCGGAAAGGTCTTCGATTTCCTCAAGTTCCTGCCGGGCAGCTTCTTTAGTATGAAATGGGATGGATTGCAAACTTTTTGTTTTGTTGATAGTCGATTTGAAAATATTTTGCAATCTATTTGCATGATTCAATAGCGCCGATTCGAATTGTCTGTTCAAAATCCAATTTGGCACATTCGGACTATAGTTTTGATTCGTCATACTGCTGGTATTGCAAGAAATGTACCCGTATTAGGAAGTAAAATTGCCTGGTTTGAACGGATGCTGAGGGAAAAATCCACAAAAACCGGATAGTGGGAATATTTAATCCTGTTTTTATGGACTGATTTGCACTGGAATCAATCAGCGTTGCATATGTTTGTTAGTAAACATACACTGCAAATAAATCTGAGCTGGCATCACGCGATTCCAGGGAGCTTTCGCCAGATCATTGAGCAGGCCCGAAGTAAGAATAGGGAGAAGGGCGTCGAGGCTCCCCTTCCCCCCTGAGAAAAAGGGGGGAGATTGCCGGAGCTTCCTATTTATTGCCCGGGTGCGGGAATGACTCCCATCTGTTGCATCAGATCGAACATATCGAATTCATTCCAGATTTCAGCGATCTGCCCCTCGGAGATTCGATTCATGTCGATGCCATGTACAGTCACTGACCTGCCGGTTGCCGCAATGCCTAAAAATTCTTTACTGTGTGTCCCTCTCCCTGACCAGCGAGTTACAACTCTATCTCCCTCAGAAATCTGATCTTCTACAATCATTTGCGTATCGGGGAATGCGGCATTGAACATTTTGAAGTGAGTCCTAATCCCCTCAATTCCCGAAGGAAAGCCAGGGGGTAGATTGTGGTGAACTGCATTCGCAGCAAAGATTTCGTCGATCACTTCAGGTTTTTGCCGGTTCCATAATTCATCATAGATGCGACGGGCAATGGCTTTGTTGGCTTCAGACATTGAATTGTCTCCTTTTGTTTTATGCCGTAACTATAAACCAGGAAACGTTTTTGTCATTAACACAGGTTAACATTGGAAGAATTTTTTATTCTGGATAGCGCAACATTGGTCACTCCGATATACGATGCAATATGATAATCTGGAATTCGCCCGACCAGACCGGGATAGTCCCGACAGAAATGCTGGAACCGTTCTGTCGCTGAAAAGGTAAGAAATTCATATTCTCTCAGAAACTTCTGTTCTGCAAATGCTTCAACATATGGCAAAGCAAACCTTTCCCAGTAGCCATGACCTGTTAGCCATGAATGAAACATCGTAAACGGACATACGGAGACACTGAGTTCTTCCAGAGCGGCGATAGCGAATAGACTATCATTATTTCTAGCGTAAGGGACAATGGGCCACACGAGCTGATCTTCCCAGAAGAAACCTTTGTTAAACTCCCTTCCTTTATTGTCGGAATAAAAAAGCCTGATGACTCCCTTCTGAATATAGAATACCCTGTTCCATCTTGCTCCTGCTGTGACAAGCATACTGTGTCGAGGGATTGTCTTGTTTGTAAACAAATTGGATAGTTCGGTCAATTCTCCGGTGGGAGCTGGAGCGAAATGAAAGACTTTGCGTGTTAGCGCTTCGAGTAAAATCTGTTTGTTCAAATCCATCAATCTGGCTCCTGAGCGCAGTTTTCAATGTTCTATTGCAAAAATGTATTTAGTATTCAGAAAAACCGGAGATAAAGAGATGCAGTTCAAAGGCAGTCTTTTATTTCATGAAGCAAACCATAGGAAATAATTGAATGTGAGCAAGGAAAAAATGATCTAATGGTTCAGGAATATTTATTTATTGTTCCAGGAAAGTCTTCGGCATTAAAAAGAGCTGGAATCAGAATCAAAGATGAAATTACCGAAGACAAAGGTCTCTTCACCCCCCCTGTGTGAAATAAAACCCTGTTATCGGAAGTGCCGGGCTATTCTGGAGTCCCTTTAAAATTTTGGTCTTCATTGTAAACAAATGAAGAGAGGCAATGCAAAGAGAAACGGAGACAAATAATGAGCGCGAAAAAGAATAAGATGGCTACCCATGTAATCCTTATCCGTGACATTAATGTTGGTGGAAAAAATAAAGTACCGATGGCAGGCTTGAAAGAATGTCTGACACAACATGGGTTTTCCAATGTTTGAACTTATATTGCAAGTGGTAACGTAATCATAAAAACCGACAAAGACGCTAATGAGATAAAAGTCAGGATTGAAAAGGCTCTACCTGAAAGTTTTAAACTTGATGACGAGATTATCAGGGTACTGGTGCTGACTCGCGATCAACTCCAGGCCATCATCGACAACAAGCCTGAAGGTTTTGGCGATCAGCCGGAGAAATATCATAGCGACTTGATTTTTTTGATTGGCATTGATTCAACTCAGGTTATGCCCCTGTTCAAACCCCGAGAAGAAGTTGACAGAGTCTGGGCAGGTGATGGTGTAATCTACTCATAACGCCTCAGTTCTCAACGCACCAGGAGCCGACTCAATAGAATTATGGAAACACCAGAATACAAGCTCATGACTATCCGAAACTGGAATACCACAACGAAGGTACTGGAAATGGCGGAAAGGATGAGGCACCAATAAAGTAGCATACTTGACTATTAGTCTTTTTCACAAAAGGGGAACAAAAACATATGCATGGAAACATCCAACATCTCAACCCGGCGGGCTTGCACAAGAACCCCGCATTTACACAGGCTGTTGTCGTCAGTGGCAATACAACGACAATTTATGTAGGTTGCCAGAATGCGGTAGATGCCTCCGGCAATATCGTTGGTAAAGGCGACATCAGAGCACAGACAGAAAAGGCGTTAAAGAATCTGGAAACTGCACTTGAGGCAGGCGGGGCTGAACTACAGGACGTCGTTAAGTGGAATGTGTATATCCTGCATGGCCAATCTGCCCAGGCTGGATTCGAGGCGTTTCATAAAATATGGGGACAACGACAGAATCCACCCGTTATTACCGGTATTTTTGT
>JBNKQE010000152.1:0-10863 GCA_050295715.1 Leptospirales bacterium | reverse complement strand
AATCAATGTTTCGGTTGAATCACACATAAACGAGAGTGGAATAAATGAAGTCATGTTTTCAGTTTCCGACACCGGCCCCGGGATTTCCTCTGAACTCCAGACACTTTTATTTCAACCTTTTGAAAGATTGCACCAGGATTCTAAATCCAGGATCGCAGGAACTGGACTGGGACTTGCTATTTCGAAAAGGCTGGCAGGGCTGATGTCGGGCAAAGCTGGAATAGAGAGCAAAGAAGGTGAAGGATCGACATTCTGGTTTTCAATTCCACTTCAGACTGGCTCTGCAGAACTGGAATTTCCTGAAAGAAAAAATATTTTACTTTATTCGAATCTTGAATCAAGAATTCGATCTCTTCGAAATCAGGTCGAAGTATTCAATCATAGCTTGCACATTGCTTCCAGCAGTGAGCAATTTTTCTATTTACTGAACAAATCAAAAATACAGGGATTACAATACGATCTGATAATAATAGATATACCCGGTATCCAACCATGGAACAATAAACTCTCATTTATGATTACCGAGCATCCATATATTGATTTCAATAAATTAGCAGTAATATATCCGGATGTAATATTTGCACACAATAACAAGCTTGCACGAGGAAATATTCAATTGTTCTCTTATTTCAAACATAGTATCTTATTCTTTAAAGACACAAATATCTACAACCATAAGAGGCACACACCTGGTATCAAATCCAAATACTCTAAAAATAGAGTATTACTGGTCGAGGATAACCCCATAAACCAGATGGTTGCGCGAACAATAATGGAAAAGATGGGAATGCACGTTGACACAGCGGGTAACGGAGAAGAAGCCGTAACCTGTTTGGAGGCAATTCCATACGACATAGTATTCATGGATATTGAAATGCCTGTAATGAACGGTTTCGAGGCCACAAATCGAATACGCAGCACAAGCTTCCCGCTCACAAATCGGGAAACACCCATTGTCGCAATGACCGCGCATGCTATGGAGGAAATTAAAAATCAGTGCCTTGCGGCAGGAATGAATGATTACATAACAAAGCCGTTTGTAATTGAGGACCTATCAAATATTTTTCAACAATATCTGGTAAACGCTAGCGAATACCAGGCAGATGTTACCAGTATCTGAACCCATCTACTATCTTCAACCTTTCGCTTGACTGTAATGATCAAGTGAAGGGTTCATTTTTTGATCCGATAATCATACAACCTTCAGTTCAAAATATTCCCATCTCACATTATTTATTTAACATATAAATCAGCAGGACCTGAACAAGATTTTTCCTAAAATCTGAAATACAAGCCGAACTCTACTGCATCATCAAGTGATGGGACAACATAAAATGCGAGATCGGTATCCCCCACTGGAGATTGTTTTGATAAGCTGCTCTTTTGACTTGATGAATACCAGTATGAAAGCCCGGCATCCAGCATTGTGAAAAAAATAAAATACTTACCGAACCGGTTTCTTATTCTTCTATATGTTACTTCATCATACATTTTTCCGGCTACCTTATATTCTGGAGAGCGGTTATAGAGGCTTTCCTGTAAAAATATATAAGCTGGAAATGTTTTTTGATAGGGAATACCAAGATTGAATGATGTATTAATAAAACCCGGGAGATAGTATCGATTATTCAAGTAGCTTTCTCCGGGATCATTATAAAAGTAACGATCTTGAAATGTATCGGACTTATAGTAATTGATTCGCTTTTTCCCGGAATAAAACTGAAACCATTTTGTAAAAGAAGCCAGTGTTGCCACAGAGAAAAACACACCGGGAAGAGGATTATCAGTATAATAGAATCCTGAAATGCCGGGAATCATACTGAATCCTATAGCTTTAACAGGGGATACTTCTCTCGCTGGAATACGCGGAATCTTATTTTGCCCTTCTCGCTCAATAACAAGTATTTCTTTTTTATCAATGGATACAGGACCTGTGGATGTCTCAATAATCAATACCTCATCAGACTCTCCAACAATGCTTCCCTCGAGAACCTGACCGCCCGAAAGGCGAACAGCATCGGCAAATAGAGGCACAGAAAATAAAAAAAATAATAGTGCAGCAATGCGTGTCATTTACGTTTCCCTTTGACAAATATAAAAATACTTTATAATTTTCGATGCATTGGTCCTCGAAATCAATCGATAATTACATAAATAGTATTGACATTTAAAAAAAGATATCCATAAACAAGGAAAGATCGACTCATTTTTTATATTAAAGCAATCGGGAGCAAACTCGTGTATAAAAACCTTACATTGAAATATGTAGCATTAATTTTCTCTGCAACATTTTTATTAAATGCATGTTCTGCATTTCAGGTAAAACAAATAAATGAGAATGGCAGTAATCGCACTTATATTACCGACACAATTTTTGTGGGCACAGGTACATTTCTTGATTGTCTCATTTCACCGGTTCATATGGTAGCAGGAGTGTTCTACGCCCAACCTTATATCCGGGTCAAGGGAGGCAATATGGCATATCCTCGCTTTGGTGGGAGCGGATGTCTGAACAGTGGATATTCTCAGGGACGTGGAATAACATCATTATTTGGACTGATTGACTTTCCCCTTCTGAGAGAAGACCCCGGGCACAATACCCAGGTCTATTTCATAGATCCGGATGGAAAGGAGAGAATGATAAGCGGAGATAGTTTTGAAATAACAAGAATTGCTCCTAATATCAATTTTCATATGTCGTGGCCATGGAGCAAGTAACTCATAAGTATCCGGCATACTGAATATGCTCCAGGCATTAAAGAAATAGTCCATCCTTCTGCTGCAATACCGCTGCTTATTGATGAGACTTCCGAATGGTTCAATCAATTGAGAATGGTTGTTAATCGCACTTAATTACCGACACAATTTTTGTGGGAAGGGGATATCCTGATTTAAATATTTGCAGACAGATATAATCTATCTTTTCGCAAGCACTTCCACACCTTTCAAACTGGGAGCCAGATGTTCGGTTGTATCCGCATAGAAGGTCATCATTTCCAGACGTGATTTCTTTGTTAGTTTCACCGGTGCTGTTTCTTCATCAAGGTAATTCTCCACCGGTAAGATCCGGTGCCTCATAAGGCCTTTGCTATCGGCAGCCACATCAACCCAGACCGGTACATAATCCACATCCTTGAATTTTAAACCCTCTCCCCTTTCAGCTCTGGCAATTTGAAATCTGAAAATCACTCCCCCATCTTTGTAACGTCTTCTCTGATTGGAGAGAAAGTTCCCCAGCGAATAAATCACAAGTCGATCCCTGGTATCTCCATATTTATCGGTTGTTCTTTTAATTCCAAATGGTTGGAGAACATGAGGATGACCTCCCAGTACAATATCAACTCCCTCGTTAAAAGCAAAGTCGACCATCTCTTTCTGGAAATCATCGGGAAAGCGCAAGTATTCTGTCCCGAAATGATAGATCACAATAATTCCATCCGGTCGCATGGAACGAGCCAGTTCAATATCACTTCTTATTAGATCTTTATCAATAAGGTTTACGAAAACCCCTCGAGGGACTGAAATCCCATTTGTTCCGTAAGTGTAATTCAAGAAAGCAAGACGAAGCCCATTTTTTTGGATAACCAGTATGCGATTATCACGATAATCCTCTGCGCTTCTGTAGGTCCCCAGTCGTTTGATGTGATTCTTTTCAACGACACCTGTAGTGCGAATAATAGCAGCTTTTCCTTTATCGCATGAATGGTTATTAGCCGTCGTCAGGATATCAAACCCGGAATCGGATAGTGCTTCAACAAGCTCGTCAGGGGCACCGAACTGCGGATATCCTGAATATTTCTCAGGATCACCGGGCATGGTGGTTTCGAGGTTACCCACAGTGAGATCGGCTTCTTTTAAATAGGGAGCAACCTCAGCAAACACAGGCTTAAAATTGTAACAATTGCACTCGTTGTAATACGAAGTTTTTAGCTGCGGATCATGCACCATTACATCGCCCACAACTGCAAAACTCAGCCATCTTTCATCCTCTGAGTTATCGGGAACCAGACTGTCGGGCAGGACCTGACAGGAACTCAAAAGAGAGACTCCGATAAGAGTGAAGCCTGTAAGTAGAAATTTAATATACTTGATATACTTATCCGTTTGAATCATCTTACCTGTGAATATTATCCGAATCGCCTGATTCGTCCACTCACTTTCCTTCTGAATTTACAGAAACAACACCGGCCTCTTCAGGAGTCTTATCCATAAAAGAGAAACCCTTTTCCAGGGTTTTACCGAATCGAATCATATGAGCTACCTTCAGGGGAGAGGAAAGACTCATCCATTTTTTTAAGTTTTCCAGAGGCTGAAGATTATAATGGAATGGAAACTCCTCCGGATACTTCTCCCCATCTGGAAAACCCAGATAACTTCTGGCGGCATTGGTAACCGTTCTCACAAGCAATGATTTTTCATCGGTGGGTAGAGCAATAATATTATTACGAAAATTTGGAGGAAAGAGAAAGTATTCTTCCGCATTGGATGTATATACAACCCTTACAGGGATTTTAAGACTTTTTGCAGCACGGGCAACACTCTGCACTGAGACTGTTGCCGTTAAATCTCCGGGAATAGCCTGTATTCTTTTTTCCAGAACCATTTTTCTTAAAAATGCATAATCTTCAGGATCATTGTGAAAGCTATTAAGACCAAATTCCCGGCCCATTCGATCCAGCTCATCAAGTCTTGCCGGAACATCGTTATAGCCCCGAGTAGCTGTACGCCACGCCATGTAGATAAGGTTCCACTCAGCAGTTTTTGCATATCGGTCTTTTACAAGCTGCAAAGATTTCTTTCTTTGATCACGAGACCGGCTCCATAACTGGCGATAGTCAGCATATGTGGGAGAGTGTTCAATAAACAGAAGATGAATTTTATTTACGGATACAATTACCGGGTCAAAATCCATCAACCAGGCACAGTCACTTTTTGCCCACGCGATAAATGTAAAGTTTTGATCTGTTCCCACACCGAGATAGGCACCGCCAAGTTTTTCCAGATGGGGACGGAACATATCAATACGCATTTCATTGGAAGAAGGATAATGATCGGCCAGAAGCCCACGCTTTTCGGGAAGTCTGTCAAATTCAGAAATTTCAAATTTTTGTATTTGAGAAGCATCCCAGACAGGACCGGGGGAACTAACCTCACCATAAGAAGTATTGCTTTGTTCCGTCCCTTCTTTGCTATCACGCTTCCCAGGACAGGAGGATAATAAAAGTATGGCAAGTCCTATCATCAAAAGTGATTTTATATGCTCCATTTCCAATCTCCCTGTTACTCAATCAGTGCATCTGCACAGGTTTGTTATTTACACGGTCATCACGCACAGTTTTATGACCGGTATGCATGAATACCGTAGTATACGCGATTATTTAATTCTGTTCACGAAAGGAATCGTGATGGGGGCTGCCGACATCATACCAGGTGTATCCGGCGGTACAATTGCCCTGATTAGCGGCATTTACGAACACCTGGTAATGGCCATTAGTTCGGTTGGATTCAGGCAAATTAAATCAGCCATTATCCTGCCTCTGGTACTGTATTCTCCACAGAAAAGAAAACCGCACATTGAAGTCTTAAAAGAGATTCAGTGGTTTTTTCTGCTCGCCCTTGTTGCAGGGATTCTTACAGGCATAATATCTATGTCACGTATAATTCCATATGCTATGGAAGAATATCCATATTTTACTTATGCATTCTTTTTTGGCTTAATTCTCATATCACTGACCATCCCCTTTCGTGGTATGGAAAAAAAACCGCTGGAGTTCCTCATCCTGCTGGGATTTGCAGCAATAACATTTGTTGTTGTTGGATATTCGAGAGTCTCGGGAGCGACGCTGTCATTTGTAACGTATGAAGAGCATGAAATGTTTGCCCGTACGGATAACAACGGCAGATTTGAGATAAACCTGAGCCTTCCGGAACAGGAAGATAGTATTTCCATAGCTGTCAACGATAGTACAGGTGATCCCCTTGGTTCATTCAAAATATATGTAGATGCTGAAAAGAAAATTCCGGAAATCATTGATGCGGACCTCCGGGATTCCGGTGTATTTATTCGTAAATATTTCCCTGCCGACAACAACTCAATTTTGATTCAGGGCGTACTGAATAATGAGGGAAGCTCAAACCTTCCCTTTATCTTTTTCAGCGGTATGCTTGCTATCACCGCGATGATCCTACCTGGGATATCCGGCGCTTATATTCTGGTTTTGCTCGGCGAATATCGACATGTACTGGAATCACTGCACAATCATGATCTTGTAGTTCTTGGAACTCTTTTTGCAGGTATTGCGGTTGGTATATTTTCATTTATTCGACTGCTAAAGTTTATGCTGACAAATCATCATTCATGGACTATGGCTGCCCTTACAGGTATCATGGCGGGAAGTCTGCGAAAGATCTGGCCCCTTGCATATCTTGAATCTGACGCTCATACGACAGAGATGTATGCGATTGGAGTGGGCATTGCAATTTTTGGCGCTATTCTTGTCTTTCTGCTAGAAATAGTCTCTAAAAAATTATCCGACCCGGAACCGCCATACTGATTTGTGCATCCATGTCTACCTTCAGTCTGCCATTAATGCAGTCCGGACAGGGTGACATTTAAATAGATTTTTATGAAGCATGCTGACTGGAAAGAGATATTACACGATGGAACAGTCCACCTGAAAGGTGGAACTGTTCTCAGTGAAGCCGAGTATCAGGATTATTCTAAAGATCGCTCCAGGGCACGTCATGGGTCCCCGTCCGCCGTTGTTTTTCCAGGAAGCATTGATGACCTGGTCAGACTGACCCGATTCGCCTCTGAAAATTCAATCCCGCTTGTTCCGTCAGGAGGGAGGACCGGTTATGCAGGAGGGGCATGTGCGGCAGACGACGAGGTTGTTGTCTCGCTTACAAAAATGAATCGTGCGATATCATTCGATCACTCTCTTCCCTCCTATCGTGTTGAATCCGGTATGGTAACGGCCCACCTTCACGATCTGGCAGAACAACAGGGGTATTACTATCCAGTTGATTTTGCGGCCACCGGCAGTTCCACAATCGGCGGGAATGTCGCCACAAACGCCGGCGGACTCCGTGTAATTCATTATGGGTCAACACGAAATTGGGTAACCGGAGTTACATTTGTAACGGGAAATGGTGATGTTCTTGAGATGGGCGGCTCCATATTAAAGAACAATTCCGGATATGACCTGGCACAGTTAATTTGCGGTTCGGAAGGCACACTGGGATTTATCGCCGATGTAACGATGAGATTAACGGCACCTCCTCCTGAGTTGCAGCCGATCCTCCTGGCTCTTGAAGAGTTTGAGAAATCACTATCCATCCTTGATTACTTACGAAAGAGCCGGATTGATATTTATGCTTTCGAGTATATGAATGATCTCTCCATAGAATACGCCTGCAGTCATACCGGGCTTTCTCTACCCTTCCAGAATAATTATCCGGCAGCACTCCTTGTTGAACTCGACTCTTCGGGTAAAAGTGAAAGAACTCTCTCTATTATTGAGGAACTATACTCAAATGATCTGATTGCAGATGCCGTTTTTGCAGAATCCTCCGAGGCAGCAAAGAAGATATGGAAATACAGAGAAGCAATAAGCGAAAGTATTTCGTTTACATATCTGTATAAAAACGATCTGTCTGTCCCTTTATCGCGAATGAATGAGTTCGTAAATAATCTGAATGGAGTGTTAACCGGAGAAAGAGAAGAAATCCGGACTGTCCTTTTCGGTCACCTGGGAGACGGGAATCTTCATCTCAATCTGTTAAAACCGGAATCAATGAGTGAAAATCGTTTCGATTTCCTTATTGAGGGCATCACTAACGACCTATATAGTTCATTGCAGGAGATGGGGGGATCGATAAGTGCGGAGCATGGAATCGGCCTTTTAAAAAGAGATCTACTTCCCTGCACAAGATCCCGTGTAGAAATTGAACTCATGAGATCAATTAAGACGGCCTTTGACCCTGCTGGCATAATGAATCCGGGAAAAATCTTCTCTCTTTAATTTTTTATGTAATCCTTTTTCTATTTACAGGGTCTAATAAACCTGCGAGGATAATTATGTACAGGACATTTTCTTCACCTAAAGAGAATACAAAGAAAAGGAGAACTCCTGGCCGATCCTGGTTTTTTCTGCTTGCATCTCTGTTCATTTTGCAGCTAACGCTTCCCGGGAGTATCCATCCAGAGAAGGATAATACGACAGAGAAAGTTGAATCATCCGGGTTTATTTACCGTGTCTCCATTCACGGTCCGATCACTCCATCCACAATGGAATATCTGCAGGATTCCATTGATAAAGCAAATGAAGACGGTGCGTATGCGATTCTACTAAAACTTGATACTCCCGGCGGACTTGTCAGCTCAATGGATGAAATGATTCGTAGTATACTCTCCTCACCAATTCCGGTAATTACTTTTATCTCGCCCCAGGGAGCTTCCTGCGGATCCGCCGGAGTCTATATTCTATACGCATCCCATATAGCAGCCATGGCACCGGCTACGAATATTGGATCGGCCACTCCTGTATCCATTGGCGGTGGAGGGACTCCGGAAGGAGACGGTACAATTCCGGAAGAAGCCGGGGCCAACGATGCTGTAAATCTTAAACGAAAACAGCTGAATCACGCGATAGCCCAGATCCACTCGCTGGCCGACTACCGCAAGAGAAACAGGGATTTTGCCGAACGTAGCATAACCAGGGCTGAAAATATAACATCTCTGGAGGCTAGAAAAATAAATGTAATTGATTACATAGCCGATTCAGATGAGGCTCTTCTGCAAAAGGCTCATGACCGTAACGTTAGAATGGTTACGGAAAATATTACGCTTCATTTAAAGGATAAGGAAATTCGCGACCTTGAAGCTGATACAAGGATGGAATTCCTCAATGTACTGAGCAACCCTTCTCTGGCCTATATACTACTTATGATTGGAATACTCGGCATCCTGGCTGAAGTACAAAATCCAGGAGGAGTGGTTCCAGGTGTTGTCGGTGGAATCTGCTTGTTACTTGGACTTTATGCCATGCAGTCATTACCGGTAAACTATGTTGGACTTGGTCTAATCATGTTTGGAATGATTCTTTTCATAGTTGAAATTTTTACGCCGACCTTTGGTATTCTGAGCCTCGGCGGTTTTATTTCACTTGTTCTGGGTTCCTTTATACTTATTGATTCCTCGGATGAGGCATTTGCCGTATCGACAGTATTTCTTCTTTCAACCTCCATCGGAGTGGGTTCGATTGCTGCCTTTATGATTTATAAGGCTTCCAAAACACTCCGCTCCCATACTCAATCGGGCGATGCTAAACTGATAGGCAGTCGGGGAGAGAGTACGACTGCCGTAAATGCAACAGGCGGCAAGGTTTATCTGCACAGCGAATACTGGAATGCTGTATCTACAGGCGATGAGATACCTGCCGCTACAACTGTAGAGGTCGTTAATCGATCAGGAATGGTTTTAACGGTTAAGAAAATATAAAATGAAAGATTACTATGCTCTCTAATTAAATATCTAACAAGGAGTTATTCATGAGTTTTGCAGTGTTAGTACCGTTGATAGCGATTGCGCTGGTCTTTCTTGCCAGCGCTATTCGAATATTAAATGAATACGAAAGAGCCGTCGTTTTTCGACTGGGCCGATATGTAGGTGTCAAAGGACCGGGGCTTATAATCCTGATTCCGGTTCTGGACAAAATGGTCAAGGTAAGCCTGAGAACCGTTGCTATGGATGTACCGCCTCAGGATGTGATAACAAGAGACAACGTCACAATCAAAGTGAATGCTGTTCTCTATTTTCGCGTTCTTGAGCCAGAACATGCGATCATTGAAGTGGAAGATTATCTCTACGCGACATCGCAGCTTTCTCAGACTACTCTCCGGTCAATAATGGGTGAATCGGAGCTGGATGAAATCCTTTCGGATCGTGAGAAAATAAATGCCCATCTCCAGGAAGTCATCGACAAACAAACCGATGCCTGGGGTGTAAAAGTCAGTCTTGTTGAAGTCAAGCATATTGACCTTCCGGTTGAAATGCAGCGGGCAATGGCGAAGCAGGCTCAAGCAGAGAGAGATAGAAGGGCCAAGATCATCGCGGCAGAAGCGGAGTTTCAGGCATCGCAAAAACTTTCGGATGCAGCAGGCGTTATAGCACAAAACCCAATGGCCATGCAATTGCGTTTTTTACAGACAATGACTGAAGTTACGTCTGATAAAAGCAACTACATAGTACTGCCATTGCCCATCGAGCTTTTAAAACCTCTGATGAGCATGGATCCCGACAAGAAATAATTTATCTGAAGAGCCTGTGACAACAGGCTCTTCATGTCCCCAATAAGCCCGGGCAGTAATTACAACGTTATAAAAATCGGATTGTTTTGCTCTAATTCTTAATCCCCACCTTATCCCGAGTCTTCCTATCCAATGGAATTACCCTTGAACAAAATATGACATACTTTTCCCGACAGCCTGCACTTTACATCCTTGAAATGAATCATATTTCAAAATGTATTGCACTATCCAATTTTAACCGATGAAACTTTTCACCGAGACTCTTCCTGTCCGGAAAAGTTTCATAATACATCTCAATCGTCTTATTGAAATCACTCGAAGAAGCATTAAAGTGTGATTCCAGTGTTTTCTCAGGTTTATTCAATGCGAAAATCCGTAGTGCTGGCAGAATACTTATTGTCCCCGGTGTTCCTGGAATTCACAGGATGCAAGAAACACCACAAGGGAAAGCAGGACCAAGAATCTATATACCATTTGTAAGCGCTCCTGTTTCCGCCTCTTTTAATCCATCTGGAGAAATCCGAAACTCCTATTAAAGGAGGCTCTCGTGAA
>JBNKQE010000151.1:0-10865 GCA_050295715.1 Leptospirales bacterium | reverse complement strand
GTGTGCTCTTCCGATCTCTATTCAGCGAGAGCCGGATTGTAAAAATTATTTCCGGACATTCCTCATATTTGTTCATCAGCATGATAGGTTATAAATATACGACAAGGCCCCGTAATAGCAATCTGTCTGCGGGTCATTCTACGTTATACTGGACCGTATTATCGGTTAAAGCATTGCCTGCCGTATCCGTAATCCCGTTTAACTCAACCTGCACACTGCCGCCCTTTGTGGCGTTGCCGCTGAAGTCCAGAGTCACAACATTCTCGATTCTCCCTGCACTGTCGGCGCCGCTGGAGGGTTGTGCGCTGCCTTCGTATAATACGGGGTAGTAGCCCGATAACGACAGGTCGCCGGCACCGCTGCCTGTAATGGTGTAGTTGCCGGGTTCCCGCACGGGGGAGATGTCCAGATAACATTCACTAGTAGGTGAGGGAATGAGCGTTCCCACAGGTTTGGAGAAGGCGATCTGCATACGGGAAAGATCGCCTGCCGAACTGCCTGCTGTCGGTGTGGCGCTAAGAATCCGGGGAGCATCCAGGAGATTCTGGATTCTTTGAGCCACATAGGCCTCATTGCTGCTCCAGTCGCTGCTATCGAAGGGGGCACCGCCCACCTCAAACTGGTTGAAGGAGATGGGGTCCCCGTTGGTTGTGGTATTCAAGTGCCACTTGTCTGTGATTACAAAGTCTTCCGAGACAAGATAGCTCCAGAAGTAATCGCCTGTGTTGGCGTTGAAAGAGGGATCTACACCATTGTTGAAACCGGTTTGGAAAAGTGAGGCTGCGGAGAAGAGAGACCAGGTCGGATCAATTAAGACGATAATTCCCGTGGGATCAAAAGGCTCCAAGCCCATTTTACCATCTATTGTAGTGCCGGTTACTGCGGCCCCTGTACGGTCATAGAGAACAGCAATGATATCCAGATCAGTGGCAGGAAAGGCTGTGCGCAGAGCAACCATATTGTGTGTCCATGACCAAGCATTGTTTATATCAATAAATGAGATGAGTGTTGTCTTATTTCCAAAATCATTGAATAAATCATAATTACTGCCACCTGATTGATAGATTTCTAAAACAATCGGCTCGGGTCTATCGCCTATTCGTAACATTCCGCAACTGGATGCAGGGTCATCCCTGTAACCATTGAACGTATCCACGGGAGTCACCATCAGTGTATCGGGTGTGAGTGCCGCGTATCCTGTTGTGTCTGAGGTGGCTGGCAGGATGGTGTGGCTGATGCTTTCATGGTGGATAGGGCCGTCGATGCCGTCATCCACGCCTATTACCGTAACGGTTTGCGGGGTATTATAGTCTTCGGTGGTGAAGGTGAGCTCCAGAGAGCCCGCCTGTGTGGCGCCGCCGTCGGTGGAGAGCTGGATTTTGGTGGCGTCTACAGCGGCTGCCTCCACTATTACATCCCCGTCGGGCCTGGAGTTGAGGACAACGGTGTAGGAGCCTGTGCCACCATCTTCGACAAAGGAACTGACGCCCCGGTGGATATGGATGGCCGGGGAGGCAGGCGTCAGGGGAGTGTTGCCGCCAGAGTTGTCCTGGTTGTTGCCCGGATACTGGAGCAGAAGGAGCGCCCAGAGGGGATTGTGTCTTTTAGCGGGGCTGCAGCCCACAAAAAGGAGAAAAGAGGCCATTAGACCCGCCGATAGTATAGATTGAAACAATTTGCGAAACACCATGCCCGCTCCTGATTTTTTTGGCCCCATGGCCATAAGGTTAATCGATTCAGCATAATCTAAAATGTACATACGTCAATCATTTTAAAACGTTATGTATATCGTGAAAGTAGAAATATGGGTTTATTTCTGAATATTTATAAATATATATTGAAAACAGAGGATTTTGCGTTATTTTTTGCGGTAACGCCGATTATATTGATTATTTTCCACTTATACAACACAGGGCCCTTTAACAGGGACGTGGAGAATGCCTCACGCAATATGGTTTGTCTTTGGCAAATCCGGCCTGTCTCGCTACTGCGGACAGGCCTCGTGATAGATATTCATCTCTACTTGCAGCAAAAAACCCGTGTATCAATACTTAATCTTGTACCCGGGTTTCCCCTTTACCATAAAAATCCCATCGAGCATAGCACGGAAAAAGCGATAGATGATAGGGGGCTTCTTCTGTGGTCCCCAGCCACGGCCTATGAACCAGGCTGCTCGGCCGATTTCTCTGCCTTCGTTGCGCTGGATTGCATACGCTTTGTAGCGGTTGTCGATATACTTTTTACGGATGAGCACAAAGAGTCGCATAGGCCACCTGGTTTTGGGGGCCAGGTGCATTTCCGGTAGATAGTTCATCTCGTAAGGGTTGAGCAGAAGCCATGCTACTTCCCTTTTTTTGTCTATTTTTACTACCTTCGGCAGTTTGTCTTTGCCCCGCTCCTGCATCTCCCGCAGAAGTGCCAGAGGGATCTCCAGTAGTGCCCGGGAGCCTGCGGGGAGTTTCAAGTGCACCTGGAGCTCCATAGGTAAGGGACCCTCTTTTTGCGGCCCCCCTGCGAACTGGAAGGGCAGGGCGTTGTAGCCCTCCGGATCCTGGCCGTCGGGGGTCTCCCCTGGATCGGGTTCGGGAAGCGGCGGCATGTCCGGAGCCGGTGGTGGTGGCTCGGGCGCGGGCAGTATATCGTCAGCTACATGGATATTGCGATAGGT
This sequence comes from Leptospirales bacterium, assembly GCA_050295715.1. Lineage (GTDB taxonomy): Bacteria > Spirochaetota > Leptospiria > Leptospirales > Leptonemataceae > JBNKQE01. Next base: position 8,197 of record JBNKQE010000151.1, on the reverse strand, counting down.
GATATTATTTACGTCGTGGATGTAGGTGAGGTACGTGGGCACGTCCACAACCACCGCGCTGATCTCTGCCAGGGTAGGGGCCGGGTCTCCGTCGCATCCTATGATGGCGATGAGGCAGTAGTGTCCCTCGGTGGGGACAAGGGCGTCGGGCCAGGTGAGGGGGTCGGAGACATAGAGAACACCATCGTTGGGGATGGGATCAGGAAATGTGGCTACGCCAATGGGGGTCCAGTCTCCGGGCAGAAGTGCCGTGGAGAAGTTGGTATAGTAGACCATGCCGCTTACGTTACTGGCTATAGAATTGCCCCGGTTGTAGGCTCGCACCAGAATATAGTTGTCCTGACCATCTTCCGCCGTATCGCCCAGATTGTAGTTGTCTACCACGGCCGGGTTGGTGCCACCGTAATCTGCCTGGGGGTTGGCCACCTCTGCAGGGGTTCGAAAGACGATGATGTCGGGGCTCAGGGAGAGGCTTCCTGCGGAGGGTTCTGTTCCGTCGTCATCCACATTGTCCCGAACGAATGGGTCGGGCAGGCCGAAGAGTAATATGACACCCGACGTATCTGTATCCAGGGCCGGATTGCCTGCGCTGTCGTAGATCTGGTTTGCCACAGGTCTTGCTTCTATGCTCTCCAGACCATCGGGTGTGCCTGTGATACTTAAGTTGAGTTCTGCCACGGCACTGCCTGCGGTATGTGTGACGCTTGCAATGGAGGCGTCTGTGGCTGTGCCGGCTCCCTGGATGAAATTCAGGGAGAAGTCCCCTGCCGCCAGCGGGTTTATGGCACCCACATCGGAGTAGACGGGCCGGTTAAAAGTGAGTGTGAGTTTAGAGTTATCCGCTTCAAGAACAGCCGTGGTGATGGTGGGCGAGGGCTTATAGAACTGGACCGACGAACCATCTGTCACAGCGGTAACGTCGGTGGATGGATTTCCCATGAGATCCTCCAGGTTGCTGATGACAAAAGCCACAGGCCCCTCTGTATCGGACGCCTGCATGTCGTATGTGGCGCTCCATACTGTAGGACCACCTGTGACCACAGCGGCCTGGCCTGCGATGGTGACCGTTGGAGCAATGATATCTTCCAGTGTGGTAAAAGAGAGGGTGATGGTGTCGCCGATCTTTGCATGGACGCTGGCGGCATTATTGGACTGGATGTGCACCGGATTGAGCACGGGCCCTGTCACGTCGGCCACAAAGCTCACCGTATCGTCAGTGAGGGGACTCAGGGCCGTATCGGTAATACCCGGGGCCTGTACGTTCACGTCGTTGTCCCCATTGCTGTTGGTTAAATTCCCCACAAAGTTCATAAAGACCACATTCTCGATCTTGCCCACATTGGACTTCACCGTGCCTGGGGAGGCGTTCTGGTAGAGCAGCGGATCTACACCGGCAAAGGCCAGGGTAGCCGGAGCCGTAGCACCACCGCCACCCAGGTTGTAGTTGCCTGTGGCAGTCACAGAATCTGTATCCAGGTAGACCTCGCTGGGTGGCGCAGGAATTAACGTACCCACAGGCTTGGAGAAGACCACCTCCAGAGATGTGAGAGTATCAATGGTGGAGCCATCGGGGATAGAGGCGCTAAGTATCGTAGGAGGTGCCAGCAAATTGGTGACCCTCTGAGCTACATAGTCCTGGGTGTTGCCAAAGTCGGCGCTATCAAAGCTTCCCACCGGCAGAGTAAAGCGGGAGAAGGAGATGGGGTCCCCGTTGGCCGTGGTGTTCAAGTGCCACTTATCTGTGATGAAAAAGGATTCGGAGACCAGATAGCTCCAGAAGTAGTCGCCGGTGTTGGCGTTGAAGGAGGGGTCAACACCATTATTGAAACCAGATTGATAACTTGCGCTGGCGGCAAAGAAAGACCATGTCGGATCGATCAGAACGGTAATGTTTGTTAAATCAACAGGATCAACTAAAAGTTGAGTATTTATTCTTGCACCAGTTACCGTAGCCCCGGTAAAATCATAGATGACAGCAATCAGGTCGAGGTCTGTAGTTGGGAACAGAGTCCGCAAAGCGGCCATGTTATTCATCCATGACCAACCATTGTTGATATCGACAAAGGATACAAGGGTCGTTTTATTTCCGAAATCGCTGCTCAGATCATAGTAGGTTCCACCTGATAGGTAGATTTCTAAAACAATCGGCTCTGGTCTGTCTCCAATGCGTAACATATATCTTCACCTCTCAAATAATTTTCAAGTTTATAAAAACATATTTGGATAACTTTGGAAAATCCACCTGCGTATACCTTGTTCGCAATAAACGTACCTATACGTCTCAATCCGGAAAACGTACAATACGAAAGCCTATGGCTGCTGATGGTGCAATCGCTGTGTATGAAGAAAGCATACCGACTTGTAGAGTTGAAGAACCCGTACCATAACATCCTCCATGTGTTGTCCGTTCTGTATTCTCTTTACCAGGATACCAATTGAAACTCCATTCATAGATATTACCACTCATATCATAAAGGCCCAGTCTATTTTCTGAATTGGCCAAGGATTTTACATTGGCCAGAGAGGAGGGACTGAATACCGCTACTTGATTACTACTCTGGGTGAATCCGTCACTATCATAGTCGATACCGGCCACCTGATCATAGGCGTCATCTGCACCACTCGCAAAATTGCCTGGATAGTATTCTGTGCTATCCAGAATATCTCCATCCTGATTTTTGTCCTCAATGAAGCGAGAAGCCAGCTCCCACTCATTGGCGGTGGGCAGTCGAAATCCTTTAGCATGTGGATTGACATAGGGATTATCCTGACTACCTTGTGTTGTATCTATGGCACTGTTTGTGCTGGTGCGAATGCAGGTGGAGTAGGTGGCATCTGAAGTGTAGACACACTCCAGTGAGGCACTGTAGGTGGTATTGTAGTATTCAGTCAGGGCGTTGGCCCAGACCATCGCAGAGCGCCAGTTCACCGAATAGACAGGTTGTGTTCCACTACCAGAGCCAGCACTGGCTATAGTATAGAGATCGTCATCGCCATCGGCGCTATTGGTCAAACCGTCTCCATCATGGTCCTGGGTTCCATCCTCCGCCCAGGTATTGACCGCACTCCAGAGTGCAGCCGTGACTTCTGTTTCGCCTATAAAAAAACTCTGATCTACTATAGCGGTTGCTTGTACATCTGCGCCTGCTGATCCATCTATGTCTCCATTGTCATCAATGCCTCGATAGATGGTTTTCGCCGGTACAAGGCTTGTATAAAAGGTTGCTGCGCCGACTGTAATGGCCGTTGACTGTAATCCGGTTGCCAGCACTGTAGCTGAATCCTCCCCACTCACAGCCCCCAAATTATCCCCGCTATCTAGAGCGCGGATGCGAAAGTAGTAGGTCTGGTCCTGGGTTAAGATGGGCGTAGTGTAGACTGTAGCCCCTGCGTCAGAGGTGTAGGTGGGTGTAAAGCTATCACAGCCACCGGATGTGTCAGACTGACAGATCTGGTATCGCACGGTGGAGGCAGGAAAGTTGTCTGCGGCGGCGTCCCATACAAGCTGGACCTTTTTTTCGCCTGCGGGCCTGGCATCAAAGTAGGGGGTGCCGGGGCAGCGAGGAAGTCGGACAAAAGGCGCAGGGTGATGTCGCTTTGAAACAGGGAGTCGCCTTTGCTATTTACGCAAGAGGTGGTCAAAAGCAGGGCCAGAAGAGAAAAGAGAGATAGAGCAATTGTTTTCATGATCAAAACCTCCAGGTGATGGTCAGATAGTTTACGGGAGTGTGGATGGAGTCCCGTTTTGTGGTCTGGTACAGGGCGATGATGGGAGCGCTGTAGGAGGGAGCCGTTTGCGCCAGCTCTTCGGGCAGGGCTCCGAATAGAAAGTAGGCATCAATGAGATTGTAGATGTAGATCACACCCATGAGAATAGCAGCGCCATTGGCCACACTGCCGTACGTGGACATGTCGCTATTGGCTTTTTGCGCATCCTGGTAGTTTATATAGGCCAGAGGTAACACGGGGCCTGTGTGGGGAAGAAAGAGGGCCTGGTCGTTGGCGGATTGGAGCCTTGAGCGGGCCGATGACCAGGCACTGCGGGCCGCGCCATACGTGATGGCAGAGAGCAGCGATGAGCTGAAAAGTGCCCCGGCTTTTGTATTGCGTAGATTGTAGTATTGCCCCCACCCGGGAATAAGTGCAGAGCGCCACAGGGCATTGCGGGGGCCAGAAGTGAAGATCTTATCCCCCCTTGCGGCACTGATGCGCTCCTGACGACGACGTTCCTCTTCGCGAGCCTCGCCCCCCTCCAGCTCTTCGGTAAGGGAGAGGGCCAGTTCGCTGCGGCGCTTCTGCTCTTCGGCCATCTCCAGGCTCTCTTTGAGAACTTCATCCTCTAAAAGAGACATGAGGTTCTCCACGCGGTCGGAGCTGATTCCTGCCTTCTTTGCTTTCGTTACTCTGGCCTGCATCTCCTTCAGTTTCTTTTCCTTGGCCTTGCTTTTCTCCACCTCCGACTTTACTACGCCGAATTTGATTTTTCGGATATCTTTTTTGGAAATGGTTATGGTTTTGCCATCTTTCTTTACGAAAATGGACTGGCGGTTCTGATCTGCAAGTATACACTCCAGTTGCTGTCCGTTGCGGTAAGTGATAAGATCTGCGAAAAGGGGAGCCGGCAGGGCAAAAATCAGGCCACCCGATAAAAGAATATAATTAAGTAATTTACGTAACACTATGCCCGCTCCTGCATTTTTTCGATACGGTACCATAAGGTTCATTACTTCAGACTGAACTAAAAGATGTGGACGTCAATCACTTTAAAGCGTTATTGTAGTAGCTAAAGTTGAAATATATGATAATTTTTTAATATTTTCAGGGATTTAGTTGCAAAATATAGATTTTTACGCTTATTTTACAGTGGCGCAGATTTGCTGATTGGCTAACTTTGATGATTTTTCCCTGGATTAACGTCGATTTGCGTTCCTGTACGCCGGGATTTTCTCCGGAGACCGGTTGTCTTTTCCCAGCCAAATATTTCTTCTACAAGTTTTCGTTCTTTCTGGCTGATTTTATAACTTTCATGTCGTGAAGTTCGCCTGTCGATCGGGGAAATTTTCTTCTGCGCCACATGAGGGATAACTGACATCTCGTGAATGTCTTTTACGTATTCTCGGGTATCGTATCCCTTATCTCCGCCAATAGTAATTTTATCTTTTCGAAAAAGAAGGGCTTGCCGGTCTGTTGTAGAAAAGTGGGTTTTGTTGGATCTTTTTGTATTGTCCTTTTTGAATCGGCAGTTAGTCGCCGTGCCGTTTTCGCGTAAAACTGAGAGAATAGGTATTATGTTCTCCAGTATCAAGAATTTCATCCAGTGAAAATAATTGCTCAGGTGTATACAGCCCTGGTTTCAACTCTCTGGATAATAAACCGGATAAAAACCTGGACATCACAAAACCATGAAATGATACCGCAGATTTCACTGAAAGAGTGATTAATTCATTTTTTTCTCTATCATAAAGTCTCATGTCAAGACTTGGATCAAGCATATTGAAGAGTGTAGATTTGGAAAAATAGACAAGATTAATCAGTGTAGATTTTAGAAACATGGAATGACTCGAATTCCAGATTCGGATAAGAACAGTAAATATTGGATTTAAAAAACCTGGTTTAATACTGAAGAACCTTTCAAGCAATATGGTATCCGGATTGGAATATGCAAAAGAATCAATCTCGGGATATTGCCATCTGTAGAATTTTTTTGGCTTTCCTTTCCAGTAAAAAATCTGTCCATCAGAATGCATTTTAAAAGTATGAATCTTTTTATCGATAATATTAAACTGTCTATCTGATTCATCAAGGATGTTCGAAAGACTTTTTGAAACATTCTTACCTCCCCCCGCATAGACCGGAAATTCATTTATCAGAATTGCCTCTTTCTTCCCGTTCAACTTGAATCCTTCAGATACGATTAGATTTGAAAGTCCGGGAAAAAAACCAAAATGAACAAGGGCGGTAGAATCCGGATAACTCTTCCTGATGTCTGACAATATATTGATATGGGAGTTATGTATGGCCATGTCCATGTACGGAACATTTGAGTTTGCGCAAATTTTGAAAAGCCTTCCATCGGATTGTTTTACAGGCCCTGAAAGATCTATGATTAAAAAATACGGTCTATCCGACTCGGGTAATAGATCTGATTTGTTAAAATCAAAAAAGATATGAGATACATTTTTTTCTTCGTAGAAGGATTTTCTTCTTCCCAGTAGAGTGAAATGGATTTCGGGAAAAGATTCAATCAATTCCTTCGTGATTACCTTTCCAAAGTGTCCGTTGTATCCGACGATTCCAATTTGTTTCATGATATCATGTCCTATTGCGTAACGAATGTATTTTTGCTGAAGTTGGACGCCACGAATGGGGAGCCAATTTACCTGAGCCCGACCGCATAGGCTCACTTATAATCTCTCCCCGGATAGTGAGCCGTTTATGCGGCGACCGAAGCGCAGCGGAGAGGGCAAGACCAGGCGCGAGTCAATATTATTGGCATATGTTTATATTGTCGATAAATTCTATTCCTGAGAAGCCTTCGTATAACTGAAAGCATATTTTACTATTTACACTACTCGCTGAATAAATATCTTTATTCACTCGAATTAATTTTACCTCATTCTTTAATGATGGAAAATTGTAATGCAAAAGGTAATACTCTCCAGATTTGTTTTTACCAATTTCCTTTTTTGAGACTACGGTAATGATGTTATCTTTTTTCTTTACCCCCAAAATTGCATTTAAGTTTATTGAAGATGAAAATGAAAGGTTTAATGAGAATAGCAGTAACAGTAAGAATTGCCCGAAAGGCATATTAAAATTTATGATAAAAATAATTCCGATTGCTGAGAATAGAAGGAAGAAAATGGATACGGGAAGTAATATATATAAAGACCATAGAATATTATTGTTTATCAGTGCAACGTAAGATAAATAAAGGCCTGGGAATATCCATGTGGTAACTATTATGAATTCGGTATCTAAAATATGAAAGGTGGACCTATAAGCATATGGATAAATAAAAAAAAGTAATATTATACCAATAATTGGAAGGGAATTAAACAAGATAATGAACGAGGGATGGGGAGTTTTGTAGAAAAAGATCAGTAAAAGGAAGAAAAGAAAAGACCCGTCACCACCTCCGGTGGCTGGAGAAATCCCGAACTACAGAAATAATCGGCAGCGTTTGATCCTGACGTTAGCTTTCCTTATTCGCTGGAATTGCGGCTTGTGAGAATCTTCGAGAAGCTCGGTGCAGGGGCGGCAATGTTGGCGGAAGCTACCGAGAGCGCATTAATGCTATTTACGATTTACCACCCATTTGGAATTATCAATATTATATTTCAAAATAAACTGTTTGTGAACAGGATTGTCAGTCATATGATTTTCTGTGACGTGGAAAGTAATAGTCTGGTCTGTCTTGTTGAATTCAGGTGTTTCATAATTTGCGACTTCTAAATCATGAACATCGATTTTCTTTCCAACAGACTTCTTTAGAATGTCCAGTAAATCAAGTTTTTCGAAACCAGTGGGACTGGAAACATATGAGTAAAAAGAATATGCGACATCATCGTCATCCTGTATAAGAAAGTCACTTGCTCCATCATTGTTGAGATCTGTAACTCCAATCAAATGGGATGCCCAGTAACAATATTCTGAGGGATCTCCGAATGAATGATTAAATAAAACTGATGATACTCCATTATTTCCAATTGCTTGTAATTGGGTTCTACATGTTTTTCTGTCGGAGGATATGAATAATTTGAAATTCCCATTATTCTTAAGTAATTGAATGTCAACAGGCTTATTAGCAGATAAATATCCACTAAAAGTCCATCCTCTATGATGTTGAAATTCTACTTGCATCCAGTTTCCAGAAAGATTGTTTATTTTTGTCTTTTTCTCTTTCGCATCAATAATTTCAACTTTTTCACCAAAAGGTATAAGAGCGATAGATTCTGATTTTAAATCAGGAGAATTTCTGATCCGAAGACCACTTTTTGCGACTGAATACAGAAATTGAGGATGCTTTAAATCCTTATTCATATGGCATGAGAATGATATTGTAAAAAACAAAGTAAGTATTAATATCAATATGCGTTTCATTATATTCTCCATTTGCATTGTTGCGCGTAATAAAAAAATTTCTCAAACGTTGACGAATGTAGTGTGCCAATTTGCTGAAGCCCACGCCCCAGGC
>JBNKQE010000150.1:0-10875 GCA_050295715.1 Leptospirales bacterium | reverse complement strand
CAACACCAGTAAAAATATATTTATAAGCATTAGCAATGACAAAATCATATAAAAATTTTAATGACATCAAAGTCACGGCATTTTTACTCCAATATGAAACAGCATGCTATACAAAATCATTAATACTATTTTTTTCATATGATATTTGAATTATTTCCCGGTCCACTGGCCGAGGAAATAATCAGTTTTATACGAGGGTTATCATTTACTGCGATAACACTTCTTGGAGCTACATTTCTTTTTCGAGCAATTAAGTTTTCATTTCTAAAAGGTCGAGAATTTATTTTTGCTTCGAGGGGAAAATACTTACATTCGATAAGGTTTCATCGTGTAGTACTGCTCTCGGAAGCGAGATTAATAGAGGTTCTTCTCTGGTTTATCAGGCTTTTTGAAATTGCTTTAGTAGTCTTCCTTCTGTATCTATTGATACCTGTAATTTTCAGTTACTTTGATTTTACTGAAAATTGGGCTTCGATTTTATTCGGGTATATACTGGATCCTTTAAAAACAATAGTAAGGTCTATTTTCAATTATCTTCCAAATTTATTTTTTATTATTGTTTCCGTTGTTGTTGGCCGTTATGCTCTGCGATTCATCCATTTCCTGTTTAATGAAGTGGAAGTGAGAAACATTGAGTTGAGTGGATTTGAACCAGAGTGGGCCAGTCCCTCATATAAGATAATCAGATTTCTTGTAATTATTTTTCTGGCTATTGTAATTTATCCTTACTTTCCCGGATCCGATACGGAAGCCTTTAAGGGTATCAGCATATTCCTTGGTCTTATATTCTCTCTGGGATCTTCAACTGCTATATCCAATATAGTAGCCGGCGTTATTTTGACCTACATGCTCCCTTTTAGAATTGGCGATCGAGTTTCAATTGGAGATATAACCGGCGATGTAATTGCAAAAACACTGCTCGTAACCCGAATTCGAACCATTAAAAATGTTGTAATTACCATTCCGAATTCCAGTGTTCTTGGTAATTCAATAAAGAACTATTCAAAATCGATGGAAAACGGAGGTCTGCTTCTAAATACGACTGTTACACTGGGTTATGATATCCCCTGGAGGAAAATCTATCGTGTACTGATTGAGGCTGCTCTTGAGACTGAAGGTGTTCAGAATGATCCATCTCCGTTTGTCCTTCAAAATGAACTGGGAGACTTTTCCGTATCTTATGAACTCAATGCTTATACAATAAATCCTTCGATTATGGCTGTTACTCTCTCCCGTTTGCACGAGAAAATACAGGACCATTGTAGCCGTGAGGGGATAGAGATACTGTCACCCCATTACAGGACTGTTCGAAATGACCGCTCATCAACTATTCCACAGGTGGATGATATGTCAGACTGATGCAGACTGATATATTGCGATTCAATTCAGTCATTAATTAGTAAAAGCAGGGATAACGCAAAATGTATTCGCTCAATCCGGACAATGAATATTTTTGTTTTCCGAATAACGGATAGTGTTAACTTCCAATCCGCCAGGAATCACAATTGAAATTCAATCAAATAATTTGCAGGATCAGTTTTGCGGGGTATTTTGGTCTTGACAGCTATTCAAATAGTAGCTATATGTATGAGTAGTTATATGATGGTTAAATAAGGAGTTCAATATGATAGTACATTCAGTATATCCTGTTATGCAAACTGGAGCAGATCTTAATTTCTCTTTAATTAAAGAGGAAATTCCGGATTACAGTAACGAACTTGTCATGTATGCAGATGAGATTATTGAGAAGCTAATTCAAATTGAGGCATTGCTAATTTTGTTAAGTGTATCGGATGACTTGCCAGGTAATACGCTGAGCGGAGCTGCGCAGGCCATGATAAATATTGTCAGTGATATTAGAGAGCTTTATAATTCTCAATGGGGAATAGTATCTGAAATTATTCGCAATTCGAATGATTGATAGGTGAATTGACCTTATGAAAGCAAGGTATAAATATTCTGATTTATAATTTGGGCTTGAAAATTCAGCTATAAATAGCAAGAGATTATTTCTCTGAATTCAGAATTAAATGCAATAATTGTTTTAATAGGGGATTGTTGTAACTTCTCATAACTTTTAGTTTGACAGGTTTTGGAGTCTGAATCAGTGACGTCGAAACCAAATACGTGGAAATAGTTCGTGCATAACAACGGAAAAGATTCGAAGTCCTTCTTTCTTTCGAGCCAGGTCCATGGTTCGAATATGTCCGAGCAGTTCTTCAGGAGCAATATCACGGGTATAAAGAAGTCGATACACTCCGCGAATAATAGGAGTAAATATTCGATTTGTTTCAACCATGGCGAATATTGGTTCAATTGTATCATACCCTTCCACAGTTCTTGTACCCATCTTTTCAATCGTCATATTAAATGTCTTTTCATGAATACTCTCTATACTTGATTCTTTATCCATTTCTCGCAGCTTCTGAAAAGTCTCGGCATATGTTTTTCCGAATCGAAAATTTCGACTGGAAGGAGTGCATGTTATTGCCAGATCTCCAAGTCCAGCCCGGCCCGAAAACGTCATCCATCTTCCTCCGAAAAACATACCAATCTCTCGCATCTCAATTAAAGATCTTGTTAAATAATCTCCAAAAATACTATCGCCAAGTTTTAATCCCGTAAAGATTCCGGCTACGATTCCGAGTATATTTTTCAATGCTCCGCCGGTCTGTACTCCATCAATATCCGTGGTGATTTTGACATCAAACAGTGGAGTATTGAGCATCGCGTGTAGCCGGTTCAATAGATCTCTATTCTTTGAGCCGACAGTTATCCCAACAGGATGCCCAACGGCAATGTCTCTGGCAAATGATGGACCGGATAATGCCGCCAGTGGAAAAGATTTTCTTCGCAACCCGGGAGGAAGTTCTTCGCTGATTACACTGGAAATGGTTTTTCCGGTATTTTTTTCAATTCCTTTAGCAAGGCTTAAAATCGGGCATGGATTTTTCAAATTATGTCTTAGTGATTTCATCGCCTCTCTAATATGCTGTGCGGGAACTCCCAGAATTATCAAGTCGACTTTTTTTGTAGCTTCTTCCAGGGAGTCTGTGCCTGTAATGTTGGGTGATAGAGGAATTCCCGGCAGGTATTTCGTATTTATATGTTTTTCATTTAACTCTTCTGTAACCCGGGGCTCGATACCGTAAATTATCACTTCCGGTCTGACAGTATTGTCCAGTGATGCTATATGCTGTGCTATGGCGGTTCCGAATGCTCCTGTACCGATTATGCAGACATTCTTAAATGGTTTTTGTCTCATCCTGAAACCTCCGGCTATATTTCATTTTGAACAGTTTGTTTATCTTTGACCATAATTCCTGCAGGAACCTTCAACGAACAAGCCTTTTGTGTTAAATTAAATCAGGAGATCTTACATGTAATCATTTGAATATCCTCTTTCAATTAATTATTACTCTGGCTTTCCAGGTGTATAGTCTGCGTTGGGAATGCAAATTCTATTTCCAGTTCTTCTGCCTTATTCATAATGGCAAGATAGACATCCTGTTTGGCCTGAAGTTCTTCGGTCCAGTCCGCCACTTTAATATAAAAATAGACCATGATATCGAGACTGAAAGCACCATACTCCACAAAAGATACCTGCATCCCTTCCGTAGTTGCTTTTTCATGTTCTTCAATAATTGAGCGAATCTCTTTTACAAATGTCTCAATTTTTTTTGCCGTTGTACCGTATGTGACGCCAAGCTTCGCAAGAACCCTTCGCACCGGCCTGGAACTAATATTTTCAATGGATGAATTGGCTACCACAGCATTGGGTAAGGAAATTAGAGTTTTTTGAAATGTTCTGATTCTTGTTGTTCTTAATCCAATGGATTCAACAATTCCTTCATGTGATTCATTAATCTTAACCCAGTCGCCAATCTTGAATGGCTGGTCCATAAAAATTGTGAATGAACCGAATAAATTTGCAGCTGTATCTTTTGCAGCTAGAGCAAAAGCCAGACCGCCAATACCAAGTCCTGCCAGTGCGGAAAATACATTGATCCCCAGATTCTGAAGTATGATTAAGCTTCCAATAATAACTACAAGTGATTTTAATGTTCTTTCGACTATTGGCATTAACTGATCGTCAAGATCAGATTTGGTTTTGCTTGTTATCGTCCGAAGAAAATCGGATAGCACAATTACAAGTTTGTAAGAAAGTACAATCAATGCTATTCCGGCAATGATCCGGAATGCCTGGTATAAAAAGTTGGTAAGAGGAGCGGGTAGTGCAAGTATATAGACAGAGATTGACCAAATTCCAACCGCGAATAGAAACCCCGTTGGTCCTGTAAAAGCTAAGATTATTTTATCATCCCACTCTGTTTGCGTTTTTGAACTTGCAATTTTGTGTATGAGTTTCATTGTATAATAGACAATGCGCTGTATGATGAAACCAAGAAGAATTGCACCCGCAATTCCCATCCACTGCCATATGGAGAGTATTAGAAAGGCTTCTGATGACCATGCTGGTAGAGGCGTAAGAATTACCTTTCGCCATTCCTCAAGTGACTCAGCATAAATGGTTACAGGAAATATAAGAAGTAAAAATAAAATCTTTTTCATGCATGTACTCCTATTTGATATGGAATTATGTTCGTGACGATATACAGCAGCAATAATCATACAAGTTCATTCTGATTATTGCTATAATATATAAATATTATGGATATTATAATACGTCAAGTTGTAGTTGGAATATTTCTGTTTCAAAATTATACATATTGACCTGCACACCATCCAGATGACCAGGCCCATTGTAAATTGTAACCTCCCAGATGTCCTGTAACATCAAGGATTTCACCCGTAAAAAATAATCCGCTGATCGAATTCGACTCCATGGATTTTGAGGATATTTCGTTTGTCGCTATGCCACCAAGCATTACCTCCGCAGTATTGTAACCCTCTTTTGAAAATGGATGGAATTCCCGGTTTTGAATTTCGAATTTTATTTTTTGTACACGGAATTTATCAAGTTGCTTAAGAGGTGTGTTCGATAAAGTATCTCCGAGCAGTGTGCGACTTAATTTTCGCGGCAGCCATTTCCCAAGAAATGTTTTAAGCTGTAAGCTGGAACCCTCTGATATGGCATTGTTTAACAACAATTCTATATCAAGATCTGGTAGAAAATTTATATAGATTGTATCATTATCAATCCAGTAGTTTGAAATCTGCAATATGGCTGGTCCACTCAGGCCCTTATGTGTAAACAGTATATTTTCACGAAATGAAATATTAGAGCAATTTACGGTGCAATCCAGTGCAATACCGGAAAGTTCACTATATATTTTTTGATCTTTCTTTGAAAAGACAAGGGGGACAAGCCCTGGATGCGGAGGAGTTATTTGTATCTTAAATTTATGAGCAATTTGAAATCCGAAATCACTGGCCCCCGATCGGGGATAGGATAGCCCACCGGTAGCAATTACAACCGATGAGGCATTGTAATTACCGTGGTTTGTCGCTATATGAAATCCTGCATCTTCTTTTTCAAGTGATCTAACTTCTGTGGAAAACTGAAACTTTACTCCAGCCTTTTTACACTCATCAATCAGGGCATTGTATATAAGACTTGCTCCTTCGACTGTAAAAAGCTGTCCGTGCTCACGCTCTTCGTAAGAAATATTATGACGATTCAGTAAATCAATAATATTCCATTGGGTATATCTTGCAAGTGCGGATTTGCAGAAATGCGGATTTTTTGATATAAAAAACTCGGCTCCTAAATCCAGATTCGTAAAATTACATTTTCCGCCACCGGACATTTTTATCTTCTTTCCGGGTTTGGATTGGTGATCAATTAATATAACGGAGCGTCCGCGCTTTCCTGCTTCCAGAGCACACATTAATCCCGAAGCACCGGCTCCGATAATCACAGCATCAGCATTATTACTCACTTGCTTATAATGTTTCTTTAAGATGTTATGTCAATTTGAAATATTATATGCTATGTAAAACGACCAATTATTCTATGGCTGAGTGCTATTGCGTCATCAAGTATCGCAAGGGCGACAGGTGTGGCTATAAGCCCAAGAAATGTTGCCGTGATCATACCCCATGCCATCGCCAGAGTAAGTGGAGCAAGCATGGGATCATATCCGCCAAGACCGTAAGCTGTTGGTAAAAAACCACCGATCGTTGTCAGAGAAGTTACGAGAATCGGTTTGAGTCTTGAAGCGGCAGCATAAGCGAGAAGTTCCAGACCTTCTAGATCGCTATCCTTTTTCAAATCATCAACATAGCTTATCAAAATAATTGTAGCATTAATAACGACTCCCATAAGACCGATTCCGCCGATTACGGACATAAAGCTCAGTGGTACCTGGTGAATAAAGAATGCAATATTCACTCCGATCAATGCAAGGGGAATTGTTCCCAGTATTATAAATGGTTTTAGAAACGAGTTGAAGATGAAGACCAGTATCAGTGCAATAAAAGCGACTGCAAAAACCATGGCTCTTAGCAGAGACTGAAATGCTTCCTGTCTGCTCTCTGCTTCTCCAAGAAAACTGATATTTACAGATGGATATTTGGCTTTGATTTCCGGGAATACCTTATTTATAACAATATTGTTCAACTGAATGGATGTCATCTGATTGTTGTCAACATCAGCAGTAAGAGTAATCGCACGTCTGTACTGGTAATGTTTTCTCACAGCCGAGCCGGTTTTTTCTACTATACGTGTTAGATTTCCAACTGGAATTTGATTGCCTGTCGGACCAGTGAGAGTTGTTCTCATTATATTGGCGGCGGATTTTCGGAAAGGATCGTCATACTTTACAAGTACTTTAATTTGTTCGCCGCGAACACTGACTCTGGACGCGGTCTCTCCCTGCATAGCGGTGCGAAGTGCTCTACCCAGACCGGAAATTGTAAATCCACCACTGCGAAGATCTTTCTGGTTTACATCAAAGTGTATTTCAGGCATTCCCAGTACGTCATCATCGGTTACATCAAGAACGCCCGGGTATTTCCGGAGCATATTTTCAGCCTCATGGATAGCTGCTTTTATCTGATCTACTTCAATACCACTGAAATTCAACTCAAGTGCTTTACCTACCGGAGGGCCCATTGCTTTGGACTCAAACCAGAGAGTGTTGAATTTGTTATCCATTTTTATTGTGCGCAACTTTGATAGAATATCTTTGTTGTTCTGAACTCTGGCAACTTCCAGAGGGAAAACAATGCGAACACGTCCTGTATGTTCACCGAAACGTGCCATAATATCCATTGGAACATCCTGGGTTGTTCCAATAGTTGTGACGCTGTATTTTACCTTCTCCTGGCCGATTGCATCGAGCATTTTCTTTTCCAGTTCCATTGCGTATTCATGAGTTCTTTCCAGTGATGTTCCTGGTTTTGCTTCAAATTTAGCATAGTAAATTTCAACATCTGTTTGCGGAAACAATTCAAAGTAATTACCGTAAACTGAAAGCATAATTGATATTATTATTAGAACCGGAAACATCATGGCCGTAATGTAACGGTGTTTTAAGGAAAACCGAACTGATTTTTCAAAAGTTTTCTGAATCCTGGCAAACCATCCCTTTTCTTCATAAGAATGTATTTCTCCGGTTTCTCCAACGCGTTCTTTCATTGTAAATCTAAGGCGCGCAGGGAGAAGTATAAAGGCCTCAACAAGTGACGCAGCGATAGCAATTGTTACTATTAATGGAATATAAGAGATGAACTGTCCCATTATACCCGTAGTTACAAGCATGGGAACAAATGACATTATAGTTGTAAGAGCAGTTGCTAGAATAGGAATCCAGAACTGGCTGACTGCCTTTTTTGACGCATCCAATGGGGGGTAGCCTTCATGTCTCAGTTTAACATAATTTTCGCCAACGACTATCGCATTATCGACAAGAAGGCCCAGTGAAATGATAATTGCTGTCATCGTTATATTATTGATTCGAGCACCAATCGATGGCATAAGACCGAGAACCATTAAAACTGAGACAGGCATACTTATGGCGGTCATTACACCCGGCAGCCCAGGAAAGAAAATCAGAAGGGCTCCCAATACAAGAAAGATACCTGCTATGGCATTTCCTGTTACTATACTTAGTTTGTTCTGGACTCGTTCACTTTCACTATCATAAATTTCAACATGAAGACCCTCGGGCAGTCTGGATTTGAATTTTTCGATTTCTTCAGTGATTGTGTTGCCGGTATCAATAATATCAGCGTTTGTTTTCTTTATAATAGAAAGAGTCGTTGCTGGATGTCTGTTAAAACTTACGGCAAATTCAGCCTGTTCGCTCCCATCGAGAACTCGCGCTATATCACGTACACGAAGTGCATGACCCATGAAATTAGCGCGAATTATTATATTCTCAAGCTGCCATGCTTCGGTTACTTTACCGGTTACCCTTACAAGCTTTTTTTTGCCATCCCATTTTATCTCACCGGCGGGTGTATCTACAACACTTGTGGATACTGCATTCAGAATCTCGCTGACACCCACATCCTGTTGCAGCATCTTATTTTGATTTAATAATATCTGGAATTCAGGTTTCTGATAGCCTTCCAGATCAACACGGGCAACACCTGGCAACAGCTCCAGGTAATCTTCCAGTGTATCTGCCACATGAAATCGTTCTACGTCGCTGTAACCTTTTTCCGACCAGAGGGCAATTCGCATAACCGCGATCTCATCGGATTTGATCTCTGTTACAACGGGAGGGAAGGGGAGGTTCTGAGGTAGCGGGCCTGCTCGATCCACAGCTTCTTTTATATCATCCAGAACCTCTTCCGTGTCTTCTTTATCTATGTCAATTCTAATGACAATTCTACTCATTCCTGGCTGGGAAAAGGATGTTACATCTTTGAGTCCTGTAACAGATCGCAGTTCTTTTTCTATAATATCTGTAACGTTCTCTTCAGTCTCCTGGGAGGAGGCTCCTGGATAAATAGTAGTAATTATTACCGATCCGAGATTAATGGAGGGGTATGACTCTTTTTTAAGGCTTGTTGCTCCCGAAGCCCCCATCATAATGATAACGCCGAGAATAGAGAAGGATAGTCTCCATTTCTCAATAAAATATTCAAAAAGAGTTTTCATAGACCTGTGATTTGACCATTTTGATTTATTTTGGTTCCAGAAAAATAGTATATAAATAAATTTCACGTAAAAGATACATACATTTATGTATCAATTATACGGACAGCCACCATTCAATATACAGGTTTATTATCCCGCTTATCGTAGAAGCTATACCATTACAATATGTAAATAATTAAAGCAACGGACCCTGATTCTCTACCGAACTTTGCTCGTCGCCAAATGAACCTTCAATTCGAGGTTCACAGGTTTCGTATGCAAGAATTTCCCCTGTTTGTAAACGAGCCAGTAGCTCACATAATTTTTCGTGAGAATCCGATTCGGGAGCATCCAGAACATAGTAGTTATCATTTACCTTTTCAAATTCAATCATAAGGTCATTTTTAAGATTCTTGAAAAGGTTATCACGTTCTTCTATCGGTACTGACTGGTTTGTAAATATTACGCGGACCGTACGATGGGGAGAGGGACTGGAAACACTTATGATTTCGGGAAGTTGTTTTTCATTCGAAAATTGTGTGATGACCCTGTCCCCTTTGTTTAAACCGTAGGCTGCATAGGGAATGCTCAGGACTTCATAGAGCTCTTCTTCAATTTTTCTGGCCCAGATTAGTTCATCAGGCCATTTCCAATGATTGGGTGTTCTAACAAAAATCTGTACTGATTCTGGAGGATTGCTGTTCACAGGACTCAGATTTAAGCGGATATATATAAATGCAAGTAAAAGACAATGAATAGATACATTTCTATGAACCGGAACTAATTTCCAGTATAGCGATAGTGTCCCGTAATGGGAAATGAGAAGAGTATATCCTCAGCGACAGGACCCGAGCCGATATTATGGACTACCATGAAATTATTGCTGCTACCGGCCCGACGGTTAATCACAATCCCTATGTGAGGAAGATTTCCCGGAAGCATCCATGTGACAATATCTCCTGGTGAATAGTCTCTGTAGTTTGCTGTTATGGGAAGAGATTTTCCGTGTCTTTTAAAGAAGACCTGAAGATTGGGAACGCGTCTGTGGTCAATATTGGGGTCCGGTCTTTTCAGCCCCCAATTCGAAGGGTAATTATGGAATGATCTTTTCATGTCCTCGTGAACATTTTTTTGCAGGTCAATTCCCAGTTTTCTATACGAGCGAATGATAACATCTGTACATACTCCAATATTGGAGGGAACATCCCCCCCTGGATAGGGAATTGAGCGATAACTTCCATCATAATTTACCCGGTGGGAGGTTCTCTCTATGGCCGCCGCAACAAGAGTGTCAAGTATGCTACTATCATTATCTCCCTGAATGGGATTAAGAAAAAAGACAGAGAAGATCAGTATGAATATGGCATGTAATGTCCTGTGATTATAATATGCAGTTATCATTGCGGGGTTCCTTTTATATTGTAGTATATACATTGCGGTAATATATAAAGTCAAAAAATAAAAAAAATAGACTGATTGTTGATTCTCTTTTAAACAGGGCGTAAATTGGAAACGTACTGTGGAGGATTTATGAATAAGAAGATAATTGCTACTGTATTGATTGCTGCAGGATTACTGGTGTTCTCACCGCTTCGGGCTGAAAGACCTGATTCAAACTGCACATACAAAGGTTTTAAGCTTTATGGAAAGATTCAGGTCGTTGATAGTTTTCCTGATATAAAAGTTCAGATAGTTGATTCCTTTCCTGATCTTAAAGTAGAAAAAGTTACATCATTTCCTGACAGTTGTGGTAAATGGATGTTTGTTAACAGTTTTCCTGATTTGAAAGTGCAGTTTGTAGACAGCTTTCCCGATATCAAAAT
>JBNKQE010000149.1:0-10896 GCA_050295715.1 Leptospirales bacterium | reverse complement strand
AGCATGCAGGATATCAGTCTCACTGAGCATTCCTACAAGTTTTGATCCTTCCATAACTGCCAGATGTCGAATCTGAACTCGATTCATCAGACGAAGTGCGTATTTAACACGCATATCAGGAGCAACACTCACCATAGGCTTACTCATGACAGTATGAACCTGTGTATTCCATGGATCTCTGTGAATATCTTCACCGGGATCGATTACTTTCTCGAGAATATCTTTCTCAGTAATAATGCCATAGGCATCATCTTCATTTCTTGGCTTTACGATAACGCTTGTAATCGAGTGCTTTTTCATTAACTGTATAGCATCAGATACAGATTGTGCACCATCCATATATACCACGTCTTTTACCATCAGGTCAGAGACAGGCTTTGTTCTCAGTTTCGTCAGTTGTTCCATACCAAACCTTTCGCCTTATGTTTTATTGCGGAATCGATACCACATTCATTCAGATGTTATCGGGGAAATGATTGGACAGATCCCGCAACACTGAAGTCGTGTTTACGGTACATACACTGTCCAACCCCTGATATCCCCGGGGTCGATTCTAATATTTAAGTGCAACTGATCGGGATAAATATTCGGAGTGCAAGCACATTAAACAAATAAATAGCAGTACTTCATCCTGCTTTATATTATCCCGGATTCACACTCTACCACTTCTATCGGAATTCTCATTTTTAGTCATCCGACTGTGTTTTTCTACTCTTTTTGAATACTGAAAACGCCCGTTGAAGCAATGTTTACAGTAATTTAAACTCAGGACAAAAAGGCTAAGTTTTGCCGAACTCTTAGCAAGCCTTTTTTTGGAATATTTCTAAAAAAGTAGTAACCATTCAGTATGAATTTCTATGGCATCGATATATTTTTGCTGCCGGGACCACTTGAAGGTTCTCTGTATCAGAAATTTATCCTGAGTAAACA
The DNA here is from genome assembly GCA_050295715.1 of Leptospirales bacterium. Lineage (GTDB taxonomy): Bacteria > Spirochaetota > Leptospiria > Leptospirales > Leptonemataceae > JBNKQE01. Next base: position 9,966 of record JBNKQE010000149.1, on the reverse strand, counting down.
CGATATTGAGTTTCGAGAGAACTGTCCCCATGATTGAAATCAGGTTGCCGCTGTGTGAATGTGTCTTTATTGCTAGATTTTTGAATGAGAGTGCATTGTTACGTTTCCTCTCCCATACGTCGCAACTCAGTCCGCATTGTCTCAATTTCAGATTCGATCTTACTGGAGGCAGCAAGAGTCTTGACAATCTCTGCGTCCTTAAAGATGTACAGATAGTTGTACAGATTCATCAACACCTCGTCCAGTGCCACAAATACCGTCTTCCCGTTCAGCCTGCTGCTTGAAATCAGTGTTCTATCGGCGTGAGGAAGAAATCTCATACCGACATCCAGACTTTCAATCGATATATCCTTTGTTCTAATAAGTTTATCTTTTGCGTTTTCCGTTTGTTCAGCAGCGATTGCCATCTTATGGTTATCCATGACGACCTTTAGACTGAGAGTAATATTTCGCATCGCCTTACTGGCTTTCTGGATAATCTGATGAAGTTTTGCTACCGGAGCATCGGTTATCGGTTTCCCTGATAAATCTTCCTTGAATCTCCGAAAATCATAAGTAAAGCTATTGTTTTTTCTATTAAAAGCGTCAATATCTCGAAGGACAGCCTCCATCTCATCCAGCCAGGACCGCTTCAGTCCCTGCTTGAAAATAATGACTTCCTCACTTCCCCCACCCCCCTGAACAGTAACGGAACCCTCCAGAAGCGGTGCTGCAGAGAGATCAAAATCTCTAATTATCATGAACAGAAGTCTATTGGGCTGTGTTCTGTAATTTTTAACAAAACCCTCGTTTGTGACCTTGTCAGAAAAGATCCTTCGGCCCATATCCTCAATAATTTCATCAAGAAACCTGACAGTGATTTTCCCTTTTTCATCAAACATGAAATACTTTTTTTTGATCTCTTCAATTTCACGAATTTCATTCTGTCGGGAGCTTATATCGCTTTGCAGCTTTTTAATTCGGCCGTTTATAACAGATAGTATCGATTCAGAGGCCCGGTAACGATCGAGAATTGGATCAGGAACCTCCAGTTGCTTTTCAATATCCAGCCAGGTGTATATTTTTTTTGTAGTAAGTGCATAATATGCAAGAATTGCATCGGTTAAATTAGGTGAGCGATCTTCCAGAGTTAATATAAATTGTATGGCTGATTTAAGTCCATTTATATGGGGAAGCAATTCCGGACTCTGAGAAACAAGATTTAAAAGGTCTTCGTTTAAGATTTGTTGCCTGTCCGGATATCTCAGAAACATGGCATAGAATTTCTGCATTTTTATTGTCTGATTTATCCAGCTTCCAGGTGGAGTGTTATTCGTAATCAATGAGGATGACTGCACAAACTCATTTAAAAACTGATAAGAAATAACAACTGTATTGTAAACAGCCGGATCCCATCGTTCCCAGCCCGACTTCATAACAGCCCTCATACATTTGACAGCAGAAATGATTTGATCTTCCTTGAGTAGAAAAAACAACTTTGCCACATCGGGTGAGATGCTGATCCGCAATCCCATAAACCCTGTATCAAGAGTTCCGGTCTTCCGTCCCCAGACTCCCAGCTCTCCGCCAAACATACGGGCCCAGAATTCGCCGCTAAACAATCCACCACCGGAACCGCTCTTCTTTTTTCGGGGAACCTGCGACCGGGTGGAACCCTTACGTGCTGCGCCTGCCGGAGGCAATCCATTACCCGAAGATTGTCGTGAGCCTCCGCGATTTCCGGATCGACTCTCCTGCGAGCTTTCAGATGCTTTTTTCTTCTCTTCACGGGCATCAAGTTCTTCAATGCGCTTGATTCGTACAAAGATGTCGCTGGATGACTCCACAATCCGATCCACCTCCGCCTGAAGCTCAGGTGAACGAGGCTTTCTGTAAAGCTCACCGAAAACATTATGTGCTTGAGATCTGGTTAGTGTAGGATCCATCAATTACTCTGGTTCAGGGGATTTTCCACTGTTCTTGTTCCCGGCGGCGGTTTATAGGAAAACAAACCGGGAGGAAAACTTTCAACATTCCTGATATTAGATAAGGAAATCTTCAGCCATCCATCGGCATTCTTATTTTTTATACTGAGAGTTGTTAATTGAAATTCTTTTACCCAGGAGAGTTTTACTTCCTCTATAAAAGCATTTTCATTAATGGCTTTGAGATGTGCACTGTTCCCGACTACTTGAGTTGTAAATCCGTGAGTTAACCAGCCAGGTCCCCCAACGATTGTAGCTTCCGGATCAAGATCCTGCTTTCCGCCAACACCGGTATCAGGAGAGAATACGATGAGCTGCCTGCCATTTGATGCTATCACCCGTCCGTCATTCAGCTTTATGTGAATTTTTCCATGCTGGTAGCTCAATTCACCACGTGCTGTACCGCCTGCGGGCTGCTCGATAGAGACAGTCGCCTTAAAACTTCGCATGGAATTAAGCTTCTGTAAAACAGAGGCAACTTCCGGGGAAACTTCCTGTCCTGCAATGGCAGTAACTGCCAGCAGTAACAATGCGATAATCACAGGAAATATTTTACTGGATATTGAATTTGAACTTCGATTCATATTTTTACTCACGCCATCTGGTTGAAAATGGAGGTGTTCTTCATAAACAATTCCGGGCGCTCTAAAAGCCACAAAAAACACATTAGCCCATCATTTTTTTCAGTTGATCATTCAAGACGGGCATAACCTCAAAAAGGTCATCCACAAGTCCGTAAGTGGCAACCTTAAAGATTGGAGCCTCCGGATCCTTGTTAATTGCGACTATAAAACGGGAAGAACTCATTCCGGCCAGATGCTGAATGGCTCCGGATATCCCAACTGCAATGTAGAGGTTGGGGGAGACGGTCTTTCCCGTCTGGCCGACCTGGTGATCGTGTGAAATCCATCCGGCATCTACGGCAGCCCTGCTTGCACCCAGTGCAGCGCCGAGATGATCACAGGCTTCCTGCAGCAGTCCCCAGTTTTCAGGCCCCTTTATTCCCCGACCTCCGGATATTATTATAGACGCATCTGAAAGCTGTGCCTGACCGGATCCACTCATCTCGATATCTTTAACAGGCACCGCAGCAGCGGAAGGGGCAATCTCTGATGCCTGAATTGTATCAGAACCGCTGTGGCTGATAATTTCCTGCGAATTAGGACGGACTGTAATCACCACAGGAGACTTGATTTTCATTCTTGCATAGGCTTTTCCGGAATAAATTGGTTTTACAACTTCCAGCTCGGATTCATTACCGCTTATCTCTACGACATCGGAAATTACCGTTCCTCCCATTTTTACGGCGAGTCTTCCTGCAAAATCTTTTCCGGCTACGGAATGAGGAACAAGAACAACGCGAGCCCCATTGTCTGCAACAACCTTTGCAGCAATTTCAGTCAGGGCCTGAGGGCTGTATTCCGGGAAAGGGTTCTTTATTACTACGTCTGCGCCAGCGCTAAACAATTCACTTGCGTGATCATCGTTCCCTCCCGGTAGAAGAGCGGTAACAGTATCGCCCAGAGATCTTGCCGCGGAGGCGACCTCACGGGAGGCTTTTTTCAAAACATTATTATGAACTTCTGCGATTATGAAAATGGACATGATATACTCCCTGGATTAAAAATTGCTTAAATAACTCTCGCTTCTTCCTTGAGCATTTGTAAAAGCTCGGCTACACGGGCTTCGATATTTTCTCCCTCAATCACTCGACCGGCCGGCCTTTCCGGAGGCAATTCAAGGCCAACAATCTCCACTCGTGGAATATTTCCCGCAAGGGTGGCAGCCTCCACCACTTCCGGTTTTTTCTTCTTGGCCATCATGATACCTTTCAGTGCCGGATAGCGGGGTTCATTCAATCCCCTTGCGGCTGTTATAACAACTCCTCCGCTTACCTCCATCACTCCTGTTCCACCCTCCATCTCACGCTTGACATGCACGGTATTGTCGTTAACCTCAATGGAGATTGCATTTATAATTGAAGGCACAGAGAGATGCTCGGCAATCATGACAGGCACCATGGCCGATTGAGAATCGATGGCAATATTTCCGGATAGTATCAGGTCCGGCGATTTGTCTTTTAAATATCCTGCAATAACAGAAGCTGTATAACCAACATCCAGAACGTTATAATCATCGTCTTTGATATGAACAGCATTATCCGCCCCCATGGCAAGGGCTGTTCGCAGAGCATCTACAACCCTGTCAGGTCCCATGCTCACAGCAGTGACCGTACCGCCAGTCTTCTCCTTGACCTTTAAAGCGCCCTCTATTGCCTGCTCATCAAAGGGCGAAACAATCCACTTTATACCTGTTTCATCAACTTTGGAACCGGATAACTTAATTCGTGTTTCCGTATCAGGAACCTGCTTTACCAGTACATAAATGTTCATTTTCCCCTTCCCTAATTTGTATTATATTCCGTAAAACTGAATGAAATTCTATTTTTATTATCGCTTATTACGCTCGAGATGAATCATTTGTCGATGACTCCTCATCATCAGCTTCCACGACAACACCCGGATAAATTCTTTGAATAATCTGCATACTTGCAAAAATAGCTGCAAGTATAGCCAGGAAATTTATATCTGTTCGTAGAGTGAACCCGAGTCCGATCAACGGCACAACCAGGTGCATCACAATATAGTGGACGAAACAAATCATTTCTTCCATGCCGATTTTTCCCTGCCATATTCGCTGTATGGTATCTCCGTAATATTCGATTATATTAACATCACGATCTACGGAACGATAATAACTTCGAATTCGCAAGGATAGGAGGAGCAGTAAAAGTAAATTTGCAAATGATAGGACTATTAATATGGCAGACATGGTTCCCTCAAAAACTCATAGATTTTTCTTTTGCCTTTCTAGCATCTTTTCTAAATGATCAAAAACTCAAGAATAAAAAGAAGCCGGAAGTAAGGACTAATGGAATTACCTTACTCTTTCCGTATCCCGTCACTAAAAAAAAATGATTTGATTCAGTTTTTGAATTAGACCGAAGAAGGAATCAGTCTTGCCTGCCAGAGATACACCACGCATCATGGGTTGACAGAATCATATGCAAACAGTATCCGGAGATGGTTATGCACTATCAATTTAATTACAAATTTACAGGATTAATAATTTTGAAACATTTTCAGCATATTAAATCTCTGGCAGGACTCGCAATTGTATGGATACTTTTTTCCACTGTTTATACAGGATGCGAAAAAAAACCATCAAGATTACCGGCTGAGAATAATGGTATTTTTAAGGTTCTGGATCAACCCTATAATATAGACAGGGTCTTTCACCCCATAAAAAGTCCTGCAAAAGAACTGGATGGAGCTTTCCTCTATAATATTCCTGTGGATAAGGATATAACAATAGGGGCAAGGCTCCATCTTCATTCGCCCGATTTCCCAACACTTCTATTCTTTCATGGCAACAGTGAATCCATTAATGATTATAGACTCCAGGCAACACGTTTTAAAGAACAGGGATTTAATCTATTCGCTGTTGAATACAGGGGATATGGATGGAGCAAAGGCTCCCCCGGGTTTCAGAATATGATAGAAGATGCGAAAATTGCATCAGACTTCCTTGAAAAAGTTATAGCGGAAAAAAAACTGAATCGATCGATTTTTGTTATGGGAAGATCACTGGGTAGCGTTCCAGCTATTCGCCTGGTTTACCGCTATCCAGAATCATACTCGGGCCTCATACTGGAAAGCGCTTTCGCCGATGCCACATCGCTTATTTCGCTTTTCAGACTCAAACTTGATGGAAATATGGAACAAATATCCAGGGAGCTGTCCAATCATTTGCTGGTCAAAGAGATTGACACGCCACTACTCATCATACACGGAGAAAATGACCGTTTAATTCCGGTAAAGCATGCCATGCAAAACTACGAAATCAGCCAATCGGAGCCACGGATTCTCAAGATTATTCCGGATGCCGGTCACAACAATCTCATTCTGAATGATAGTGAATACTATCCGATTCTGGGACGTTTTCGCAAGGAAGTAATGAATTCAAGGGGTAACCAGATCCAGTAGATCGTAAATAGACTGTACACCCTGATCCAGGTAATCTTCCAACCTGCCTTTCTCCTGTGATGAGTAGTCGGACAGAACATAGTCCGCTACCTCTCCCCGCTCGGGACGTCCCACACCCATTCGAACGCGATGAAAATCGGGGCTCTGGCACCTGGCAGCGATATCGCGAATTCCATTGTGGCCTTTATGACCACCGCCCTTCTTCGTACGGACCTCTCCAAAGGGAAGTTCTATCTCGTCATGGAGCACTATCAGGGATGAGACTTTGAGTTTGTAAAAATTCAGAGCCGGACAGACTGACTCGCCGGAGCGGTTCATATACTGCATAGGCTTGATGGTAATAACCTCAAACTCCTTTCCGGAAGAAGAGCTGAGCCTGAGGGTTGTAATCAAACCGCCGAAATTCTTTTTCTCTGAAGCACCGCCCTCTCTTTCAATCAGCCGGTCCAGAGTCAAAAACCCGGCATTATGACGGTTCCATTTGTATTTATTTCCCGGATTTCCAAGCCCTGCTACTACTACACTCACTGCCATATCCTTTTTTCTTACAACACTCCATTCCGGCAACGAATTCTACTCAAAATCAGCCCAAACAGGAGGGCTTCCGGGTCATTCGTAGAGGTATATGCATCACACGACCAGAGAGATAGAGAAAATTTTATCCGATTTTCATCCTGTTTTTGTTGACACGCCGGAACGACTGACTGAATATGAATTTCAGTCAGTTTATGGATGAAGAGAAGAGAAAGCAGATTATCGAGAGCGCAAAAGAGCTCTTTTATACGTATGGCCTTAAGAAAACCACAATGGAGGATGTGGCCAAAAAAGCGGGAGTGGGAAAAGGGACCCTTTATCTTTATTTTCAAAACAAAGAAGATATTATGAAAACGATTGCCCTGGAGAGCTTCTCCCGGGAGATCGAAAAACTGAAAACAGAGCTCTCTGTTTTGAAGAAGGCTGAGGAGAGGCTCCGGGCCTTTATAAGAATGAAGCCCCTTTTGATTCAACGTTTTGTTCAAGAAAACCCCCATGCAGCAGACATTATTCCCTATATAGATGGAGGGGATATTGAGAAGCTCGGGTTCATTGAAGAGATGAAAAAGTATTCGAGCATTTTTCGGGAGATCCTGGAATCGGGATTTCGTTCCAGAGAGTTTCGAAAAGTCGATCCGCTGGAACTGGAGAGTTTTATCCAGTATATCTCTAAGGCCTTTACTCCGGAAAATTGCTATTACGATCGCGTCCCACTTAAAGCGATGATCGACCGTTTTACCGATATTCTTTTCTGTTCGCTACGGAAGTAATTTTTTTTGCCCTGATCTGACTATAAAACGTATTTCGTTCCGAGGTTTTAACATGACAACAGAAAACAGAAGCAATTCACCAAAGTCCGTGGCTCGATTTAGAAATCGGGAGGTGATGGATTTGATCAGGGCAAGGAGTTCCTGGAGAAGCTTTTCGGGGGAAAAGATCAATCCCCCCATTCGCGAGGAGTTCCTGGCCAGAATCGCTTCGATTCCGGAGGGACCCTTCGGAAACGGATCGCGTTTTCATTTGATAGAAGCAACCTCCGAAGATCCGGAGACTTTGAAAGGACTGGGAACCTACGGTTTTATTCGAGGTATGCCCGCCTTTCTTGTTGGTGTGGTCAATGCGAAGAGCGATTTTCATCTGGAAGATTTCGGATATCGAATGGAGCTGGCCCTTCTCCATGCCACCGATCTGGGGCTTGCCAGTTGCTGGCTTGGCGGGAGTTTCCAGAGGGCCAGGTTCGCAGAGGCTGTGAGCCTTTCGGGGGACGATGTAATTCCCGCTATTTCGCCTCTGGGGTATCAGGCGAAGAAAAGGAGAGCAATGGATCATATGGTCAGGACCATAGCTGGTTCAAAGAAGCGAAAGGAATTCCATGAGCTCTTCTCCGGCTTTGATAAATTGGCCAGAGAGAGATGGGCCGCTCCTCTGGAGGCGGTACGTCTGGCCCCCTCGGCTTCCAATAAACAGCCCTGGAGAATCGTTTATTCGCCAGAAAATCAAAGGCTGGATTTTTTCATGGTTCGTTCCCCCGGATACAGAGAGAAAGGAGAAAAGATGAAGTCGTGCGATCTGCAGCGAGTAGACATGGGGATTGCCATGGCTCATTTTGAACTCGTGGCACTTTCCGAAAATCTTCCGGGGGAGTGGTGTAAAGAGCCGATGGGGGATCAAGGGGAAATCGAAGGAGAGTTCCTTGTTAGCTGGAAATTCGGCTGATCCGATAGTGCAACTGTCGAGTGCTGCGATAGACTCAGTCCTGACACTGACAGTTGCAATCATAGGCATTTCAAATAATCATTTACTTCCGCTATCTTTTTTGCGACTTAGAATATTCAATCGAGTGTAAGCCAGAAAAAATATACCGATTACTACAGCCAGCGGGATGAGAACTCCCAGCGAGTGAATCAGAAATGCAACAGTGTCAACAAAGAGATAACCGGCATCGAGAAACGATTGTCCTATTTTATGAATGGCAGACTCGCTTCGTGTATCAAAACTGCTCTGTGGCGATACAAGAGTCAGATCGATTGTAGAATAACGGACACGATCTTTGAGATACCTCATTCGCCCTTTCAGACGATCCATTTCACGGGTTACTTCACCCAGTTCTCTCTCAATCTCAAGAATGTCCTTGAGCGATCCGGCACGAGTATTCAGGATAGCAAGCAGTCTTCGTCTGACCTGATCCCGATTTTCCAGCTGGATATTTAGATCATTGTATTCTTCCCCCACATCGTCTGCTGTTACATTCAACTCATCCAGTTCACCCAGCCCCTTGAGTCCTGAAATCAGTGATTCAAAGGCAACGGCAGGAACTCGAATTTGAAATTCTGTGGTGAGATTTTCACCGCTTCCCCCCATTACCGATTCTGATGAAATTCTTCCGCCAGATTTGGTTACAAGTTGCTTTACCTGCACTGACTGCTTTTCCAGTTCCTCAGTTATGATTCGAATTGTTGCAGTCTTAATTACAAACGCATCACTCAACTTTGCAGTAGTTCTGTCGTTCTCCCCTGCCCCTTCTCCAGGCAGTTCCTCGCTTTCCTTTTTTTCCAACCGCATTTTGCCAGCTGGGGCGGAAGCTGATTGATTTACCAACCCATCATCCAGTCCGGCTCTCTCATCCAGGGAATAATATTGCTCTTCTGAAAGGTCCTCTTTTGCTGTTTTGGCTCTGTCACAGGATTGGATGAATAATACTCCAACCAGCAACAGTGAGAATATCCATAATGCACGGGTAAATCCCTTCTCATATTCCTGTCTTTTTGAAAGATTTCTTCTATAATAGCTGCTCAATATTTTCATTGCTGACTCCTTAAATGTGCTCTCCACGCCTCTCATTCTCTACTATTCTTAAATCTCATATTTTTCAGTTTCCTGTTGTTACATGGAAGCTTCCCGGAAATCTGTGTTCATCTGTCTTGCTTGAAATCTGTAAGAGTTCCTACAATTTACTCAGTTCTGAGCCCCCTCTTTCAGAAAAGATACTCTTCAGACATTTCTGTAGGAGTTCCTACAAAATCTCCCGGGCGAGGGATCGCAGCGATGCCCGAAGGGCAGCCCCGCGGCATTTTTTGTAAGAGTTCCTACAAATTTCTATCGTGAGGGCCTGGTCGCGCAGAGCCCGGTCCAGCACCATTTTTTTCAACAGGTTCCTGATTAATAAATTTCTAAATATCTGGAAAAAAATGGTGCCGGACGCCCCCTATTGATCCATTTTGCACCAGTTTCAATCCTGAAACCTGGAGAGTTCACAGAGGAAGTTCTTCCGGCTCCCATGCTGACATCATAGAGCTTGAATTTGCTTTTCCGGTTCGAAATTAATTATTTTTTTGGATAGATTCTGGCCTGGGTTACAGTTGACCCGAACGCCCCCCCGGTTGATCTTTGAATTATGACCACGGAATCTGCCCCCTCAGCGG
>JBNKQE010000148.1:0-11006 GCA_050295715.1 Leptospirales bacterium | reverse complement strand
TAATCCTGCGCGCGGCCGTACAGTACATCATATCGGTTTCATCGATAGGCTTGACCGGACGTACAGAATTTTGCAGTGATATAAAAGCCGGGATCGCAAATTTTGTGCCAGGCGGCGGGGGGCGAATTTAAGAAATTTCACTGCCAGCCAGATCAGAACCCGGCGGGGCGAAACTCTGGATTCATACATAGACCAAAGGAATAAAAGGCGGCGACGCAGCGGGGGGGTGGTCCGGTTTGCTTTTGAAAGGAGAGGATAGAGAAAAGATCAGTCAGAAACTCAAAGCGGGGCAGAATCTGCGGAAGAAATGGGGGCGGTTTTCCGGTTGCCCCGGGCCAGGGCTTCCGGAAAGTCCCTCCGGAAGAAAAGAGTCTTAGACGCGAAACTTCAACCGGCAACGGAAAAAGCGTTTATCCCGTTCATAACCACCGGCCCACCATCGATGCGAAATCCGGCTCCGGTGCTGGTTCTGGCTTTGGCTTTGGCTTTTCTGCTACAAAATCTTTTCGCTGCCCTATGGGGGTGAACGGGCTGTCTGCCCACGGATCTCGAAACTTCTTGTATTTCACAGGCTTCTGGGCAAGTCCCCGGCTGTGCAGGTCCGCCAGGATCAATTCCCGGATATACTCGGAAACATTTTTGTTGTTTCGCCTGAGTATGGTGTGCAGATCGAAAGACATTCGGACCCGAAACGGGATCACCAGAGTCTGTTTTTCCTTGCAGTAGGCGCATTTGGGATCTTCGCATTTCATAACGCCCCTCCTGCTACCGGGAGAAAGTTTTCAAGACCATACTCCCGGATTTGCTCTTCCCAGCCTTTCGCTACTTCAGCGAGAACGCTCTTGAGACCGTGGTTTACTGCAACGACTTTTCCCGATTTGTTCAGCCGGTAGATACTGCCTTCAAAATTCAGATATTCATTTCTGAAATAATAAGGCGACCATCCCAGGTCTGTGATTTCCAGATGCATTTCCACCCTCTTTGCCGGGGTGAAATTATCAGCGAGAAAAAGAACCGAGACGGCGGCCAGGTTATTCGGGCTGTTACCGATGGCCCGAACTTCCAGGGAACCAGAGGGATGAATTCTGACTTTAAAACATCTCTTCTGCGACAGATATTTAACACCTCCATAGGCATTACACATTTCGATTATTGACTTCATGTATCAGCCTCCTCGCTCAATGGATTCACAACATATTGTTCACTTGATGAAGTCGCAATAAGTTGGTCGCGGCAAGAAGAAAATTTGAAAAGAGTTGAATTTTTTAATTCTAATGTATTACTGGATAGGGTGAAAAATAATAACGTTGAACATATGTATGATCGCCTGGAATGGGTGATCAAGGATCTCGGGAAAGATTGAATCGATTTATTAACAATGAATTACAAACAAAGCGTCGAACTGGAAAAGATAAAATCTGTCTGCCTATGAGTCTTCTCGCTTGCAAAATAATGTCACAACTAATCGCTATAAATGGTATTTTGTATACAATTCATATGCGATTAAGAATTGCCAGATACCGTATATCATTTGCGCTGATTGTGTATGTTTTTTTATAGCAGGATATTCGCCTATCCATCCTTAGATGCTTACCAAAAAGCTATACTTGACGATAATAAACAACTCTTCAAGCTTTGCAAGCGATCTGTCTTCCTTCGATAAAATAAATGGTTTATCCAGAACAATATCCTCGGATGTTCCGCCACTGAACCCCAAATCTTCGATATTGAATGGATTAAGTGTTTTGCCATCCACTTTAAATGAAAAATCGGATTCGCCCTCTTTCCCTTTCGCCAGAAATAATACATCTTCTATTTTGAGATTAGCATTCGCAGCCTGCACCATATAGGGCAGTCGAACGGACTCAATAGTCATGTTTACGCTACCACTATGAATAAATTGATGCCACTCCTGAGAGAATTCGTGCTTCATACTCATTGCCTGATGAAGTCCGTTCCGACTCAGTTCCTGTGTGATGAGAGAGAGTTGATTCTGTAGAGAATTTTCGGCTTCCGAACGAAGAGCCTCGCCGCCTTCTCTGGATGTGTATTTTACATGCAGGATGACATCGGATATGGTTTGATAATCAAACTGCCGCACCTTTCGGGGAAGCTCCAGCCGCCAACTGCTGATGACGCCCGCCCCCTCAAAGGGAAGATAACGTTCATCTTTAAAATTCAGTTCAAACATTCCACTCTCGTTCTGCGCTCCACTGACTGCAATAGCGCTGACTGGTATATGGTGGGTTGTGAATCGCTCATCCTCCTCATCGATTTTCTCCGGGTAGCTTGAGCCGATTATCGATGTGTTTCTGAACTTATGTGCCAGAAGCCGGAGAGTCGCATTCACCCCTGTATAGGGACCCGCGATACACGGAATGGAGATGGAGACAGATTTGATGCGACGTCTGTAGTGACCCGGATAGTCCATATCGAACAACACCTCGGGCAACTCGAATTCACACACTCCGGTCTCCCGGAGCTGCATGATCGCGAAGGGATGGAGTTGATGGATCGACACATGTTTGGTGATCTCGTAATCATATCCCCGCTCGTTTTGATAGGCGGCCTCCAGTTGCTTGAGCCCCACATAGAGCTGTTCTCCCGCCAGCAGGCCGTCTCTTCCTGTATTCCAGTAGCCGGGCTGGATAAAGTTCGAATTTTCAATGCCGCGCTCAAAGCGATACACCTTCTCCGCCCTTTTGGCCAGTTCGTAGGCCATTCCGTAAACCTGATGATATAGCGTTTTTAAATTATCGCGCATCCAGGTATACAGCTCTTCGTTGGTGTATTTGTTTTTTAAGAAGTCCTCGACTTCCTGCGTGTTGTCGATCAATTTCTGCTGGTTGTTGATCTCCAGGTCAGCAAGTTCCATACGAATTTTTTGGGCGACAATCTGTTTGTCGATCTGCTTGATCTCGTAACCGGCAGCGTTGGCCTGAAAGATCCGTTCCTGCAGAGCGCGCCGATGGCCTCCTTTACGACCGGCGTTGGTGGATTGGTAGGTAAGATCGTTGCTGATAATCTGTAACCTTCTTGCTATCGCCTGCAAAGAACCTCCTATTTGTGCACCACCAAATGACAACTTAATACCTACTCCCCAGGGAATTGTTACTGTCCCAAGTTCAGGCAACATATGAGCAAGACTGGCTTGAACTTCCACTTCTCCAATCCCTTTTTGCAACAACCTTGCCAACCCAGCCTTATCCATCTCCTCTTTTTCATATTTATTCAGCTTTAGCCCGCTTTCTTCTTTTGGTTTCTCAATGCTGTTTGTTAATTCGGAAAAGCTGCTGTCCAGCCCCGGAACGACGCCGGTATCTTCCCCTATCAGCTTCAGATAATACCTCATGCGATGCTCGGGACCTTTCCGGTTCTGCTCCAGGCTCTCCAGACTCTTTTGCGCCTCCTCCCGTTGCTTCTTTTTGATCTCCATCATGCGGTTCTGAATGCCGCTTTCGTGTTTAGCGCGAATGAGGGCGATGGCTTCGTTGTCCCTTTTTTCGATGGCCGACAGGAGGGCACTACCCATAGACTTCACCTCTCCACATAGCTCCAGCGCCTTCTGCAGCAAATAGTAGAAGCGATAATTGGGCATGGGTGTATTGAGGTCGTTTAATACAGAAGCGATACTCAGACCGTGGGCGGCGGCATTCACAAGTAGTCCCGGATCGATGGGCGGTTCAAACAAAGGCAGGGAGCGAAAGACTCCTTCCATATTTTGACAGTGTCTGATTTTATACAATCGATCCTGAATCGTATCCCAGTATTCCAATAGTTGAGGATTATTGGGGATGCAAAAGTAAAGGCTGTGAGCCTGGCCGTAGATGTTGGCATGAACCAACTCTTTTCGGTCTGAATGATATTGAAGAGTTGTTTGAGCGCTGAACGGAAAAGCCACCTCCAGTTCCTGCATGGCGTTACCCATGGAGTCCAGTTTTTTCACCAGATGCCAGTAGGTCTGAGGTTTGAGCTTTCCCCGTTTGGGAATCTTTTTCGGGGGCTCGCCCAGGATGTGCCACGCCAGTATGTAGAGCTGGGTCGCCTGATTGATGCTCTCTATGGTATCCTGCCGAAAAAGGTAATCGCCCCAGGCCACAAGGTTATCGATGTATTTCATTACGATCCACTTCATATAGGCTACCGGTCGACTGCGCGCCACCAGGTGGGGTTTAAATGGATCCTTCCTCCACTCTTCAATGGTCCGTTCAGCATACTCGGACTCCAGATTATGAAAGATGGTCTCCAGAATCCGGCGTTGATCGACTTCTCTGAACGGTCGAAACTGCCAGAAACGCTTCTCATCGGTCCCTTCGGCTGTGGGATCGAAGATATAATGGTACCACTTCATGGCCTCTTCATAATGCTGAGCCTTACTCAGGGTGTCTGCCAGCGTAGCAGCCGTATGAAAAAACATCTCCCAGTTATATATGGAATAGGGACTTTTGAGTTCGTGATAGAGTGTGGGTGTACCCGGATCGCTATCGTGATCATAGGGGCCGAAATCAAGATCGGCGTCGGTTGTTTCGAGCTGATATTGAAAGAGGTCTTTTAATTCTGCTGTATTGAGTTTGCCGAGGAGTTCTTTTGTTTCGGGGTGGTGGAATGTGACTTGATCATCTTTTTTTGGGAGACCATAAACCACCTCCTGCAAATCGAGATTATTTGCAAATCTAATATAATCATTAACCAAAGCATTCCCATCATTATAAAGTTGCAATGAATAAAGCCCTCCGAAAGACTGATTGAAATAGAATACAGGCAATACTGGGCCAATTGAAACAGTCGCTCTCGACGCCTGAATACTGTCGCCATTATATACAAAACACCCATTATAACTATTATTACAGCGGAAAATCGGCTGACTTCGTTCCAAATCATCATCTACGTAGATTATTATATTATCATTTAAAACCCGAGGAACAAACATGAAAAATTCAATATATCGAAGAGGACTCACAATATCTGTATGAATGGAATGGTTGCTAATTTGCTTTTGAGTCCACTTCCTATTCTGATATTCACTCCATGCCATTTTTATTTCAAAATACTCTTTTGGTTCAATATCCTCTTGGGTTTTTGTGCCATAATTCTGAACTTGAAGTGATTCTCCAGTGTTATCATTTTTTACATCTGCTTGTCTGGTTTTCTTCATAATTTGAGGAAAAAAAACCAATAGCCTTCCTTTCCAAACTACTGGCACAAGAAAACATCCATTATCTGTAGTTATTTTTCGTGTTATTGTTTCTTCCACATCATAACTCGGGATATCCACCTGCATTTTTTCCCAGGGATACCAGTTCATCTCCTTTAACGCCAGATAACGATAATAGAAAAAGTAGGGGGCGTTGCGGGTGCGTCCGAATATATGAAGCTTGCTGCCTTCGCCCCAGGTATCATCGTCCTTGTCCGATTCCTCATCTTCAATATAAAGACCCACAACCTCCAGGTTGGCGACCTCGTCCACTTTATAGAGATAGGTCTTGAGTGCATTTGAGACGTTCTTTTTATTGATGTCGTTCTGCAGTAGCTCGCTTTCCAGCTCCTGGAAAAAGGGGCTCTTGTCGTCCCGGAGATTGGGTTCGATCCAGTTTTCTGGATATAAAAATACCTTACGATTGGCCTCCCATACGCGATAGCGTTGCATCCACTTCCAGCGATCCCGATCCAGTTCGTCGGGGGAAACACTATAGGACTTCTCTTCCCCTATACCATCATCGCTCTTGTTTTCCTCCAGTCCCAGAAAACATCGCTGTATGAACAACTGTACCGAGGAGATCGCTTGCTTGATACGCGAGGTGACCATACAGGCATCCATCTGGACATCGATGAGGAAGAATTCAAATAATCCATTGGCATCAGTTACGCCATACTGGAGGGGTCCCTCCTGTTGCAACAAATAGGCGATGAGGGCCCCCTTCTGATTATTGCGGAGTTGATCATGGAGGGGCTTGACCACCTCCTCCCAGTCAGTCTGGTTGTAACGCCCACGGATGGCATGTTTTATACTGTCTGCGATTTTCCGACAGTGATTGAAATGAGATGTGGGAACGGCCCAGTCAAAAAGGAGGTCAATACTCATCCCGATTTTATCCGCAGTTTTCAGTGCCTTTTGCAGTTGCAGAAGATTTTTTTCATCAGAAAAATTCTCCAGTTTAGTGCGGTTAAAATGATTTACATCAATTAACTTCTCGATGCGCTCCTCTTTCCAGTTTGTGAGTCCGGATATATTTGCGATCAAATACTCTTTTTCACTTTCCTGATTCGCCGGACCATCATAAATTCGCTTCCAGAACTCCAGCATGTCGATTTTCGCCTTCGGTAAAGAGTCGCGAAGTCTTTTATAGGCCTCCAGGCGCAACCAATGCGAATACTTGAAGCTATTGAATTCTATATTGTCAAAGTTTGCTTTGTGTTTGTGGAAAAAACCAATTTCATCATCGCTCAGATCGAGTCCTACGGCAAGCATAGCGGCCCGTTTCAGAATGTTTATGGCAGATTCACAATTCTGTTTCGCATAATCGGGCAGAAGAGCGTTTTGTGGAACCGGCGTGATTGCAGAGGTGGCAGTTTTCCAGAACAATGTCTTTATACCGACTCCGGCAACGGTCAGAGTGTAAAGATCGCCGGCTCGAAGCGAAACCGGTTTTTTACTCCAGTACTCATGGATTTCCTCGTCACCCGCGCATGATGTCGCCTGTTCTACGAAGTCCAGGTTTTCGTGATTCAGAGTGATCGTCGGCGATGTTTCGCTTCTCACAACCAGAGTATACTCTGCTTCGCCGGGGGATATCAAATATCCGCACCAGCTATTCTCGGCGGGATGGCCCATCTCTTTTATACTTTTAAATATCTCGTATATGGGTTCTGGCTCTCCGCCTGGCTCACCGGTATGGATAATGGAAACGAACACATCGACAAGCTTTCTGTCGGCTTCTATAAAATTGGAAAGAGTTTCCAGAACAAACTGACGGGTCAGCTCCTGCCTTAAATAGGGGAGATAGAATGTTAAAAAGGCCAATCTTTTTTGGGGCGCCGTGGGAGCTGGATCATCGTCTGTTGGATTTTCGGAAGCGCCGATATCCCCTCCCAGTAGAACTCTTTTCAACTCACTCTTTATTTGAGTGATTTCCCCTGCACTTAATTCACGATCAGACTCGATTGTTAGTCCAACTATAAGCTCCTGAAACAACTCTTTATATTGTTGGTCCCTCAGACTTTCGATACACTCCAGCGCTTTGCTCCATGCAGGATTGTGGCTGAGAGAGAGATACTCCCCACGCTCTTCGGTGGTCAATATCCCGATGATCTGAATCACGCCCGATTTTGGATTATATGTAAGCTTTTGTTTTAATGAGCCATCTTCGGAAAAATGAATCTCCAGATTCTTTGGCCCCACATCTCTGTAGATGCTTCGCCCTTCCAGAAATTCGATGATTCGTTCCACCACCGTTGTATCAAAAAGGAGGCCCGCCTTTGTTCGCACATACTCTTCATCGACCTTTTTTGCCGAACCCTCCTGCTGCAGGCCCCCATCTGAGATGGTTCCGTCTGCATTCAGATCGGGATGGGCCCGGTCGATTTCATTCAGTCCATCGTATAATTGTTTTGCCAGTTTCAGGATTTCGATCTTTGTGGGAGCAAAAGGCTTTTTTTCGTCATCTTCTTGATTGATGATGTAGTGCAGTTGTTGAAGCCTAAAACCGACCTTCTCCATTCTTTCCCATTGTTTCAGGAAGGTGTAAGTTGCTCTGGCATCGTGAAAGATCTCTCCAAAAACTTTTGGGACTTTTACAAATTCGGAGATCCTCAAACCAATTGCTTTTGAGAGCAGTCGATACTTGTAAAATTCAGAGAGAGTGCTCAAGGTGAGTTTTTCCCCCGTGGATGCAGAAATCTTGATAGCGTCAATATCTTCATCCGATAGGTTCAGAGCTGCCATCAACACCGGCCTGTGGTCATCAATTTCTATATCTCCGCTAAGATAGTTGCCATAATCGTCTGCTTTGAACACCTTATCCATGGCCAGCAGGTTGTGAGTCAGAAACAGGCGATGATAGAGCGATTTATCCCCTGCCGTGCTGATATCGCTCCAGAACGCCAGCATCTGGATGGGAGCATGCTTTGTTTTTTCGATAATTTTTTTAACATATACCAGTTGATGGAGCAGTCGTGGGTTGATATCATAGGATATACAGCAATCGTCCTCTTCGCATTCACCGCAATCCCGATCCGCAGGGGTGCAACCATCAGGTTCGGGATCAGGCTCACGATTATCATTGTGGTTTTCTGGATGATTTTTTTCCCTCTCTACACTGAGTCCTATAATGGCCCTGTCGGCTTCGTCGATTGTCCATCCCAGTTTTCTCCATAATAGAATGAAGCGATGGATTCTATCCCACTCACCTTCAACAAGGGGGGTGCCATCCAGATGTTGCAGACGGGCCGTCTCCAGATCACAGTTATCGTTGAGTTTAATTGCAAGGTAAGCGAATTGTTTACCTGCAACAATTTCGACCATTTCTCCGCTCGGTGTAACAAAGACATAATCATTGAATTGAGAATGAGACATCCCCGTGTCGGTTAAAATAACCCGACCCGTTGTCGGATCAATATGTCCCACTTTTTTTAGGTCATTTTTATCTTGAGGTGGAAGATAAATATTATAATCTTTTACTTCGAGTATTGCCTTTGCAGTCTCATCATCCTTCTGCACGATTTGCCCGTTTGAAAAATCGACTCCACTCTCAACCACAATCATCTTGCCGAGCTTTTCAAAGTGGCACATCGCCCAATGTCTGATGTCTTTATCGGTGATATTGGCTTCGTCTTTGTTGTCGGGGAGAAGGCACTCGGGAGTGTTTTTATTCCTTAGTAATTCTATCTCCTTATTCAGTTGTAAATAGTCCTGGTATTGCTCCAGACGCATCAGATAATCGCCCAGCTTCTGATAGTCATTGTCATGTGTTTTTGCATAATTCTGTAAAAAACGATAACTGAAGCGAAGACGCTCTGTGATTGTCTTCACTTTTCCTTTCGGCTGGTTGGGATTGATATACTGTGTTTTGAGCAACTCCACCAGTTCGACGGGTGTTATACCGGTGCGACGGAGAAACTCTTGTTTAATCCGAGCGGCGCCCGATTCACCGAGCATTTCATTTGCGCTATCATATCCGTAGTATTCGAAATAGGGCCTCACTTCCAGACGCTGGCTCAGACAATCATGGTTTCTGTTGCCGGCTCTTTCGTCCCGACCCGAGTGCTCATCCGGTTTGAATCTGTGTTTCGTTAAGATTACATACTCCTCCTCAACCAGATGCAAATATTCGGCATGGATGGCTCTTTTCCACTCTTCCTCTTTTGCCTCTCTTTGTTCTTCAGATTCATCATCGATGCTTTTTTTGAAGTGCTTCATCAGCTCATATCGACTGGTGTTCAAATGTTTCAGATAGATACGGGCGGCGTCAATGGGTTGATGGTATGGCAGGGTGGAAGGATAGACCGCTTCCAGCAATTTACAATAGGCTAGATACTCCGTATGTTGCGGTTCGGCCAGTAGTTCACCGCTCGTTTCTTCGTCCACGTTAAAGGCTCTGGTGTGATGGTGGGCCACATAGTTTTCCATCACCTCATTGGCCAGATCCACATAAGGGATTTCGGTCAATGTATTTTTGCATGTCAACTCCAGACAGCTCAGGTCGGGACGGCGATCCAACAGGACTCCCAGGGGAGTCTTTTTTATGGTCGCGGGATCTCGCGGATCTCCTGTATCCCCCACTCCGCTTTTTCTTAAATATTCCAGAAGATCCACAAAGTAAGCGGAAGGGCTATACATCGATTCACAATGCTCGCATTCGCAGTAGTCCGCATCGCCGAAAAGCAGATCCCAGGAGAGGTTGTGTTTTTCCAGTGCTGTATTGATGTCTGATTGAGGCTCCTTTTCGGGGTTTGGCTCTTTCGGCGGAGGAGCCATTGTATTCAAGCTTCTATCGATCATGGATACGCCCGTAGGTTTTCCGGCTTCCCGGAGAGCCGTCATTGCGTTTTCGTTGCGGACACGTAGCTTCAAGGCGTTCCTGTGGATTTGTTTTATGGTGAGTTCATCCAACTTACTATCTTTCATTCGGATCATGAATTGCTTCGGCGGAAATTCCGATATCTCAAAGCCATTGAAAAATTTAGCTCTATAGAGTGCAGGTATAGCTTCCGGCTCGGGACTGAGTGCGGTCAGGCTCTGGTATGTTTTGAGCACCCCTTTTACTTTGGCGTGCAAGTCTACAGGAATGTCTTTGAAGGCGGTTTTATCCTTTAAAATTTCGTAAACAGATGTGGTTTTTATATTAAAATTCGGAAACCTTTCCAGCACCTTGGCCGCTTTCCTTCCTGCGTCGTCACTGCCAAAGGGGATCTCCGGATCCTTGATCATATTGACCAGCATGACTGTCGGTTGCATCGCAAAGAGTTTTCGATACATACTCTTGGCATATTTGTCTATGTCTTGCCCATCGGGTGTGACCTCTGCCGACAAGATCCTTTGGATTAGTAGCTCATTTTTATAATAACGACCGGCCAGATCCCGCATGGAACAAAACCCTTCCTCATTTTTAAAGGAATCAAACAGCTTCTCATTTTTCTCATCCCAGGCAATAAGATCATGGACAAAATCGAGACGGGGAATGATTTTATCGGTAAAGCCATCGGTCTCGGTCAGTTCTTTTCTTATGACCGACCACTCTCCGTTTTTCGCTTCGTATATCTTTTCCAGTTCTTTTTTCTGATCTTCCGAAGAGAGCTCCTTTTTAAACAGTTCCAGTTTTTTTGCTTTGAACTTTTCCATGACGCACCTTCCTGACAAATATCAATACAGCTATCATTACACTCCTAACTTCGCACACTCTTTCACAATACTTTCATGCAGCGGAGTGCTTTCGTCCCCTTCCAGCACAGAAAGGACAATATTCTCTTTACAGAGCTTCAACAGATCATCCGATAGAGTTGAAAAATCA
>JBNKQE010000147.1:0-11071 GCA_050295715.1 Leptospirales bacterium | reverse complement strand
ACCCTGATCAATGCCAGTCCCTCATTTTACAACCGGCCAATGCTCCAGTATGCAAAGGCGCTGACAGACCAGACCTGCATGGACCGGGTCTTTTTTACCTCCACCGGAGCCGAGGCGAACGAAGCTGCTTTTAAACTGGCACGAAGGTTTGGACAGGAGAAGGGAGCAAATACTATTCTTGCATTACAGGGATCATTTCATGGAAGAACATTTGCAACGATGTCGCTTACAGGACAGGAGAAGATCCACACCGGTTTCGGTCCTATTGTTTCCGGTATCAGGCATATTCCACCCAATGATTTACAGGCTCTTGAATATGAGCTCACTGAGAATGGAGAGGATATTGCTGCCATTTTTATGGAACCGATCCAGGGTGAGATAGGTGTCGTTCCACTGGATCTCGAATATATACAGATGGCACGAAATCTCTGTACAGAGAATAATGTGCTATTAATTTTTGATGAAATTCAGACAGGTATTGGTCGAACGGGCAGACTTTTTGCATACGAGAATTTTGATATTGAACCGGACGTTTTTACACTCGCAAAGGCACTGGGTAATGGATTCCCTATTGGGGCAATGATTGTACAGAATGATTATGCGAAATACCTGGGTCCCGGACAGCATGGATCCACATTCGGGGGGAATCATCTGGGAGCGCGTATTGCTTATGAGACTTTTAGAATTATTATGACGAGAGAAGTGCTTAATAATGTAAGCGCTATCTCAAATTATATTTTCACAAGATTGAATTCGCTTAAAGAAAAGAGTCCTTATATCTCTATAGTAAGAGGAATCGGATTGCATATAGGTGTCAAGCTGACAGTTCCCTGCGGTCCGGTAGTTGAAGCATGTCGTGCGAAAGGGCTGTTAATTAATTGTGCCGGCGCCGGTGATGTTGTTCGTATGCTTCCTCCGTTGAATATTCCCCTTGAATCAACAGAAAAAGCAATGGATATTTTTGAAGAGGTCATTCTCGGATTGTCGTAACGACCTGCCTTTTATATATTAAACGAAACATTTGTTGTATTCTACATTATCTTCACAGCAGAACCTTGTGGATCTGCCAGGGAGATAGTGCAGGATACTCATATAATAAGCAATCACAGGCATTGTTATTTGCAGATATTATTTCGGCATACAATTCCTGGTATAGTGTATAAATGTAGAAATCCTAATCTTTAATCAGTATTACGGGATTCGCATTCATTTTCAAAAACTCCAGAAGCCAGACCAGATCGCTTTCCTTCGCCGCTATACACCCTGCTGTGGGAGAACCTTTTCTGCGCCATACATGGATAAATATAGCACTACCATTTCCGGGGATTGTCTTTACGGTATTGTATTCCACTACGAGGGCATATTTATACAGGTGATCTTTGCGTTTCAGTCTTTCAAAAGATGATGCCTGAACTGGAAATGTTGTCATCTTATTATAGAGCGGTGAGTTTGAATCATCTACCCAGACATGATTATCAGTAACCTGAGTATAGGAAAGATCTGTATTACCAGAGGCATTGTATCCAAAAGCTCTGTTGATGTGAAATATTCCCGAGGGTGTTTTCCCGTCTCCTTCGCGCTTTTTCCCCGGGGCGGCAATTCCTTTTCTGCCAACTACAATATCAATAGTTTTTACCTGAGTCCAGCTTTCGCCATCCCTTTTGAATACACTGAGTTTGCCGGATGTACCATTTACTTCAGTGATGAGAACCTGCGATGTGCCATCGGGGATACTTGAAAAATCATGAGGTCTGGCTGCAAGATAAAAAGGTGCGATAAGCAGTAGAATTGTCAGTAAATATATTTTAATTCGCATTTATTATTTGTCTGAGTACAATGTTAAAAAGTCAATCATATGTTGATATGACATTATAATGTTTTGTTACATAATAAAATAAATTATTGAGAAATAAGTTCTCCGGAGATTTATAATTTGAAATAATTAATTTTGCTTTTTCTCCAGTGAAGAGAGTCGGTACTGGAATCCTACTGAGATGCCACTGAATCGTGTCCAGTATCCATTTTGTTTAATACCATACATTTCCGGAGAGATATCAACCATGGAGATTGAGTATTCCATGCCCGTCCAGGGATTGTTCTGAACCTGAAATCCAACACCGCCATTCTGCAATGAATTCTTATCAACATCTCTAAAATTTCCGGAAATACCGGCTTTTTGCTCTGTGTAAGAAACCGTAAGAGTCCAGTAGTCACTGATATTTCTTTTATAATTAATCCAGAATTGAGTCTCTTTTGTAACTGTGTCCACAGCACGCTTTGTAAATACATAGGAGCTATAAAAATTTTGACTTAAAACGGAATTATCCATGGAGAAACGACTCACACCCTCAAGTCTGTGATATCTTATACTTGCTGAAATACTCTGACTCTCATCAAAACGATACTCATAGCCTATACCGACAAAACCACCCGGACTATTTCTTGTATATTCATAACTCATAGTAACAAGTGCAATATCAGAAGCGTAGGAGGAGGTTGTTGTATCATAATATGTTTGAGAGGCCGGTATGCTGCCTGTATATGCCAGATACTTGCGACTCCTTGATTCGATTCCAGCTGAAATGTTTGCTCCAGTATCAAAAATATTCCAAACAAATTCCATGCTCTGGAGTCGTCGTTCAGCTCTGGATGAATAATGAGCCTGAGCCATCAAACCGTATTTTTCAAAATATTCGTAACTTCCAATAGAAGCATTGATCGGAATTTCACCTGAGATTCTTTCTGCATGGAAAATCAATTTCCACATGTTTGATTCGTATGATGCATAAAGATCCAGTCCTGAAACAAGAGAGTTTGTTGGATTTTCCTTAATATATAAAGTGCGAAGGTCTGTGCTGCTAAATTGAATCTGAGTGACATTCATCATTTCAATATGTTTGCTGCGGACTGCCGTATCCCAGTCATAGACACTTGAATGGAAGCCTGCGTAAAATGCGTCTGCTTTCAGTGATGTTGACGGGGCAATTAGAATAATTGATAGAAAGAGAGTAAGAAATACATTTCCTGAAATTCGAAATTTCATTTTGCCTTCCTCCTAACTTACGATAGAATCGATAAGATTCATATAATATAATGAAAAATGACAACAGTTGTCTTTGTATATATTAATTAGACGAAAAAAACGTTACACGAAATATGAAAAGATGAAAAATTTAAGTTAGGTGTGGCTATATTAATTACTGACATTACAATCGTTTTTATGTTAAGTAAGACTACTGAATATTTATGAAGTTTACAAGGATAGGCGGGTGGTACATGTCTTTATATACTTCAATATTTAAGAAGAGAGTGGATTTCGAATGAGTTTATTAAACAGGCTCGGCTACAATCCAGACAAATATCAAGGGGCACTCAAATTTAAAAACTCAAAGATCATTTCCTGTGCTGTTGACTCCGGCTGGATTGTTTCCACACGGATGCCGTGTTTCTTAATAACGTTTTTGGTTTTTCCACAGGCCCACTGAACAAGAAATAAATCACAATCAGAGAGGAGTCGCGCCATCTGATGATTTTTATCAAGCTGTGCTTCGGGAGATGAAGGATCTATTTCGGATTCGTTACCGCAATTTCCTTCGTCATGATCGCTGCATTTTTCCGGATGATCCGGTTTTGCTTTGGGATTATTTCGCAATTCCAGAAAAGTTATTCCATTCCACTCCCTGGAAGGTGTAACATTGAATATCGCGAAGTGAGGAGCATGGCCTCCATTCTCAAATGGTTTATTTGTCTGGTCCCAAACAGGTACAGCAACTTTCATTGGCAAATACTCCTCAATTTATGATTATTATAATGACTATAATAACTTATGAGTTTACTGTACAGTCAGGTCACTGTTTTTCTCAAGTGATTTTTATTGGTGTATTAAAAACGAGATAGAATCTTATGTTGGTCTATCTGTATTTTCAAAAATCTGCTATAAAATCAGGCGATGTGCGTTTATAGAATTCAGTGAATCAACATTTCTTGGTGCAGCAAATTAATCATAGTGAGTTGCCGAACAAAAAATCTTCATCTTACCGGCAGCACCCGTTATTCCCCTGTGACTCAAATATTAAGAAGCAATTACAAATTAAATTGAGCTGCATTACTCCAGGGAGGTTGGCTGTATATCAATTTGAAAATATGAATTACTTAATTATATTGTTAATTCAATGTATCCTGCTCATCGTCCCTTCTGCGTAATAACACAGCCTGTTCCAGATGCGGAGTGTGCGGATATGGGTCTACAAGGTAAGCTGCAACAGGTTCGTAGGACTTCAGTAATTCAACGAGATCCGGTATCTGCGAATCAGGATTGCAGGAAATATACAGAAAGAAAGGTGCCGGTTTTGATTTCACAATCATCTTGCGAAGTGAGGGAGAGATGCCCGCCCGCGGAGGATCTGCAATTAAAAGAGGTGCACCTGAATTCTCAAACAGATCGGCAGGAGGATTATTTAAGTCTGCTACGCGAAAATCAACCGAGATATCCAAATCCGAAAAATGTTCCGGTGCGCCTGCAATAGCAGATTCTGTGAAATCCATTCCAATAACCCTGTCAAACCCACCAGGATTTCGGGCAAGTATGGAAGATAATACACCGGCACCGCAATAGAGATCAACCATGCTTCCATCATGAGTAACATGATTGGCTTTCATTGTTTTTACTGACCAATCAAGGATATCATCAAAGGCAACCGGATTTGGTTGAAAAAAGGAATCATAGGGAACTTGAAATACCTCTCCTCCCAGAATTTCTTCATATGTATTTTTGCCATTGATTATATGTCCACCGGGGGGGGAGGATACTTCTGTACGCGGATCATCCAGTTCTGTTTCAATGAGAGAGAACTGTGGATTACCATTAGAATCAGTAAATTCTCCGAGCCTATTCTCAAGAGACTGGATAAACTTTCTGCAGGTTTCGGAATCTTTCTCTCTATTAGTCTTATCCAGTGTAAGGGTCATTGTCCCTGATGTGGATCCGAAACGGATTGTTACATATTTTATGATTCCTTCATAATCGCTTCGTCGAAACCCGAGACCGGGGTAATTTTGCAGTATCTCGCGAAAAATTTTCAATGCATGGTTGGCCTGTTCTTTTTGAATCAGGCAGTGCTCAATATCAATAAAACGGGAATAATCTCCTGCTCCGCGAAGTCCTACAACCTGGCCTTCCACGACAAAATCCATTCTGGATCGATAATGATTTATCAAGGGTGCTTTCAGTATCTCCGGAGAGATGCCGATTTCTGACTCCATCTTTTCTACTATGGTGGATGTTTTAATACGCAGTTGATCTTCATACAGAATATGTCTGGCACGGCAACCGCCACATTGCGAATGATGAGGACAGTCCGGTTCCACCAGAGTAAATCCGGGATCAACAGGGGTTTCCGGTTTTTCAATATGATCCACAACAAGCTTACGTCCACGTTTGCCAACCTTCACAAGCTGGAACTGGACCAGGTCACCTGGTAGAGTGAAGGGGATTCCGTAGGTTCTCCCTTTAAAACGGATTTCTCCTTCGAATTTGCGGTTTATGGATGTAATCTCTAAGGCCATGATATTTCCGATCTGCAGTATGAGGCTTTATTTTAGAATAAGCCGGTTTATATTCAAAAACATTGGAAATTATGTCGATCTTATACGATGCAGAAGGGTGTGCAATCGTAGTCGAATCCCTGTGGTTGAATACGAACACTCTGTAATTTTGTTCTTATCTGTAAAGTTTATATGGAATGGTTAACTCTTCTTATTCTTGGATCTCTGGCTGCAGGGATTGGCCTTTGGAGTGCACGTGGCTCCGGTAAGGAAGAACGTCCGTATTCCAGCAAATCTGCCGCTGAACCTCCTGAACAACCAATCCCGCGGGGAAGAAGAGCATCTGATCCGGTAAGGATTGGGGAGGAGGAACCCGAGACCTTTGAAGAGCCAGTCGAAGCACCGAAACCTCAGGAAATTCAGGATCGTAAGAAAAAGGGAGAAGAACAAAAAGCTCCCGACAGAGAGTTTCCGGAAGAGCTACCCAATTCTACAGATGATATAATTCCCCGTGGTAGCCCACACTCTCACCACCGCAGAGCACTTCAGACCGCTGAGACTCTTGCAGAAAAAGGAAAATTCAAAGAGGCATCTGAGCTATACGAGAGAATAAAGAACCGCATTTCAGATCCCGACATCCGGAAGAAAATTCAGGAAAATATCGATGCCCTGAAAGGCTGGGATGAAGAAGGAAAACCAGAGAAGAAATCGGGCCCCTCTCCTTTTTCAATGGGTGCAGAACAACTGGCCATGGAGCAGCTGGCAGAAGGGTTGCGTAGTGTATCCGAGGGCCTTGTAGGTCAGTTGCTTTATGGTTTGCCAAATGCATTCGGATCTGCACCTCCACCAATGGACAGCATTCGTCAGCAGGTGATGGAAGAGCTTGATGCTGCCGGACCCGGTGCCCGTGTTGGTCCCGATTGGCAGGATTCTTCTGGAGCTGGTGGTCTACCTGAAGGGATTTCTGTCAATGAAGATGGGAATCTTGAAACAGATGGTTGGTCGGATGAGGATTTTGAAAAGGAGTGGGAGAAGTATAAAAATCTCCCATTAAGAGATCGTCGGACAGGTGGTGACCGCAGGGATGAGGAAGGGGATGAAATTGATCCTCGCAGAGATAGACGTGATGGAGATGACCGGCGAAAAAACGATCTTTTCAGAGAGCGAGATGAATTTTTACAGAAACTTGAGAAACACAAACGCAATAAACGCCTTCTGGATGAACTGGAGAGCAAGAAAGATGCTGAGGACTCATTGCGGGAGATCGCTCCCGCTTCGCAAAATTTATCCATAACGGCGATTGAAAATATGGATGAGGAAGCGATTCTCATTCAGGCATCCAGTATGGCGGAGCTTCGACCGGGACCGCTCATGGATGAGCAAGAACCTGAGGGGGAAGCGAAGCCTGGAGAGGAGCCAAAACATGGAGAGGAGCCGAAGCCTGGAGAGGGGCCGAAGCCTGGAGGGGAAGCGAAGCCAGAAGAAGGACAAGAACCTGAAAGATCTGCTCTTGCTGTCCCTGCTCCGCATGTTGCAGATATGGAGCCTATCCGCCTGCCGGAGGCTATGTCTGAAAAAGTTGAGGAGGAAGAAGAAGAGACTCCTATCTATCCGGATGAATTGCCTGGAGCCCCTTCATTTGGTAGCCCTGATGCCGTTGAATCGGAAGAGGGTGGAATTCCTGAAATTGGCGAAGGTGGAGGCGGCGAAGAAGGTGAACCAGAGACACAGGTACAGGAAATACGTGGAGTTCTTGAACTTAAACCGCCAGACGAAGAAGATACCCCGTATTTATCCTTAACATACGACTTTACCAGGATACCGGACTCATTTAAGTTGAGTGCGGATTATCACACTATGGAATATGCTTACTATAAATACAAGCCCATGCTTATTAAAGCGCAGGAATTTACGCGGCGAAAGATGCTGAAGAATGCATTGAATTACTATCGTGTTATTAAATCACAAAATATCCCTCCCGAATTTAAGCGAATGATCAATCGTAATATTCAAGACATTACCGAGTATCTTGAAAAATTTCTCATGGGTCGGTGATTCCTGGAATAAAAAAGTAATCGTATACCGGAAATATTTTCATGTTTCGCATACATTTTCGATAATCAATTACATCCTCAATATTCAGATAAAGATCTCAGATGAATTTCAGGTGGATTTCAAAAATTGCTCCTTTTTCAGAATTACGGGCGTTAATAGTACCATTAAATTTCTTTTCAATTATTAACCTGGACATGTAAAGCCCAATCCCTGAGCCGCCAGTTTCTTCTTTCGTTGTGTAATATGGTTCGAAAATTTTATCAATAATATTCACGGGAATCCCATCACCATTGTCTTCAATGGAGATATATATAGTCTGATTATCAGTCAATCTGCCATTTATAGTAATTTTTGGATTTGTAGTATTGCTTATTTTGAGAGAGTCTTTTGCGTTGCCCACAAGATTGAGCAATACCTGTGCGAAATCATTTTTGGCGCCATGGATATTTATTCCTTCTTCTATATTAATAATTAATTCTATGTTGTTATTTTTTAGACTACCGCCAACTATTAATCTTACTTCTTCAATGACCTGGTTCAGGTTGAATTCCTCATGATGTTCCGAAGGTTTAAAAAAATTCCGAAAATGATCAATCGTATCGGACATTTCCATTATTACGCGGTTTGAATCACCGGTTAATCTTGCAATATATTCTTTATTTAATTCGCCGTAATCATAAGCTTCCTCCAGGTCCATAACAATCAGTGAAAGTGCGTTCAAGGGTTGTTTCCATTGATGCGCTATGTTTCCGATCATTTCGCCCATGGATGCAAGTTTTGATTTTTGAATAAGTAATTGTTCGTGTTCACGCCTTTTGTTTATTTCTTCGTTGATTCTATCTTCAAGGTATTTGTGATATTCTTCCAGCTGCATTTGCGTTACTTTATGTTCCGTAATATCTCTTGTATTCACAACTATTCCGGTTACATTCCCGGCATTATCTTTGTAAGGAAAGTATGTTACATCCAGATACAGATTTTTTTGACCCGGGAATTGAAACCATGATTCATAATGAACTATGTTGCCTCCCAGGCATTGATCCAGTTTATTTTTAATTACGCTGTTAAATATTTCGTCTCCCAGTATATCTGCTACGGAAGATCCGATTATTTGGTTAACAGGTTTGTTGTGGAAAATCGTATAAGATTTATTTACCGCAAGATATTTGTAATCCCGGTCAAGAAGACTCATGCGGTCAGATGTATTGTCTATAATATGCTTGTATCTTCGCAGGTACTCCTCGGTCATCTCCCTGTTGCTTGCCATGTTTTTGAAGCTTCGCGTCATAAGGTGAATTGCAAAAAAACCAATAAGAAAAATGATACCGTGACTCATATAGACGTCTCTAAGTGTTTGATCCCGTGTCGTATAAAAACTCTTAAGTGGAACAGAGAGGCTCACACCTCCGCGAAGATCTCCTTCTTTATAACCCTGTTTTCTGTGGCATTTTAAACAACTTTTTTTCGCATAAAGAGGCTGCATAAGCCGCAGATAAGGTTCACCATTTAGATTTGATTCTTCAATGACTTCCTCTTCGCCTATAGCAAATCTTTTCAGTGCACTTCTTTCCCATGGATCCGGAGCTGTTTCCTTCCTGAAATGTTTATCACTTGTTATATGACCGCGAATACCGTAAAGATTTTCATATTGTTCCATCATCTGACGCAGCATGTAAGCAGGATTCATGAGAGTATATTCCTTTCCATCAGGTAAAACAATATCCCTGTAAGGGATGTCTTTCAGATAAGGATTTGGGGGAGTTACAGTTGATTTAGGGACATAAACACCGCCGTGGGAGGCGGCCCAGAAGCGGAAGGCTTTATCTTTATTGAAAAGGGATCTCGCTTCAATAAATGCCAGACTTTTCGTTTGTTGATGAATGGTTCTATAATTCCAGATAATTGATAATAGTATTGCGATGGACCAACCTGAGACTGCAAGTATATAGTTGTTTCTGATTTTTGTTTGCACCGGTTCCTCTAAAAAAATGGAAATTGTCTTTACTTCAAATCAATTATTTCACAAACAACAGTCTTAACTATATGACGAATTTAATAAAATACTAAATCAAATATGAGATTGATTTCATACAGGATATCAGAAATGAAAAAGAATACGATATATTCTTTTTCAGATGAATTACAGTATTCTTTTTAATCCAGGACAATACCATCATTATTTTCTGTTCTTAAAAAATTGTGTCCTCACTCCTTATGATACATTTAAATGATTCGACTTTTAAAAGTGTAATTTAACGTTAAAGAAAGAAAATATATATTTATCGTAATTAAAAAATTGTAATAATAAAAGTGTAATGTAATTAAAACAGATGTCGTCAGTATTATACTATTCTATTGAAAATAACTGCCAGTATAGATAAAAAGGAAGGAATAATATGACATATGATGCAATAGCTGATCTGACAAAAAACAGACTTTTTATTCACCTGGAGGGGTTTCTAACGGATGAGGAAGTGAAATTCGCTGCAAATAAGGTGATTTCTGAGGCCAAAAAATTGAAACCAGGTTTTAGCACAGTAAATGATATAACATCGTTCAAACCGGCATCTCCAAAGGGTTCTGAGGAGATTGCTCGAGCTCAGATCTTTCTTAAAGAAAATGGTGTGGGACATGTAGTCCGTGTAGTAGGTCAGAAAGTTATTACATCCATACAGTTCAAACGAACGCAGAATGAAGCAGGATATATTGCCGATCATGTCGCAACAGTGGAAGAAGCTCTGCAGCTGCTTGATAAAGAAGAAGCCCGCACAAAGAATGCGTCACCTGAATGAAGCAGTCGGCTCCAGAAGTTTTTTTACGAATTGAATTTAATGTTGCTGGGTCGGGATTTTCAGTCAATGCACCACCGGGGGTGATTGTGAACAAAATTCACACTGGCCCACGCAACCATGAGTCCAGTAAAAATTATATCCGAAAATACAATTCAGTTCATAATCATTTATTTAAGTTTTACACTTTTCTTAGACGGGCAGTACCTCTTTGAAATGACTTTTTAGTTCTTTTACCTCAAAAGCATCCAGATCTTTTGTAACGGAACCGTTGACAAACTTTTCTGTTTCGCTATCCAGTGATCCGCGTAAAAGCCCCAGAAATCCGGGCTCGGCGGCAAGGACAATTCGAGCTGGTTTTTCCAACTGTCTTTTTTGCCCGATCTCTCTGGCAATATCACCTGCAAATTTCTTTGCGACGACTTCAGTAGGTTCAACCTGAACTTCCATGCCATGACGGCCCGCAGAACTGGTTGAAGCGCTTCCGCCTGCTGATGCATCTATGTCCTGATTTTTTAGTCTTCCATCCGGATTGTCCAGAGTATTGATCAGTTCAAAATCTTTTCCTGGACCAGAAAAATGCAACAATCTCGCTCTTGTTCTGCTGGCAACTACAACCAATGTTTTCATAGATATCACCTGGTTTGTTCTAATAGTAGAGAACATGTCTTATAGATTTAATA
>JBNKQE010000146.1:0-11127 GCA_050295715.1 Leptospirales bacterium | reverse complement strand
TTGCAACACACGATGTGTTGCCACCCGCGAAATTTCTTTGGAAATTGAGCAAGGGGTCTTCTAAATACAGATTTCCTCTCGACCTTTCTTTCTCCTGCAAGATCCTCGCAAAATTTCCTGCGAGAGGGATCGAACAGGCGAAGAGGGGACCCGGCATCCACCACCCAATCTCCGCCATTCACGAATAGGTCTTTGACACAGACCTGCATGATGCCGGGGAGTCGCTCGCCGTGAGAGCCCGATCCCGCCCTGAGTCAAAATTCTTTGTTTTATTAAAACTTTATTTCATATGCATCGATAAACACCAGGGCGGGACTCGCCCACACCCACACCCGCACGGACGAATCCGATCCTATTATGAAATCAATGAAACCCGCGACGACTGTATCTTACAGCTCGAAGCATCCCTCTGGATTTATTAACAACTTCTTCGCACTCCATTAGAGGGTTCGAATCAAATACAACGCCCGCTCCTGCCTGCATATGACAGGTCCCATCTTTCATAATCATAGTTCGAATGGCAATGGCCGTGTCAAAATCCCCGTTATAAGAAAAATAACCTACACAGCCTGCATAGATTCCACGCCGAACATTCTCCAGCTCATCAATGATTTGCATCGCTCTAATCTTTGGCGCACCGGATACAGTTCCTGCCGGCAATGCGTAGCGCAGTGCATCGAAAGAACTTAAATCATCTCTGAGTTCACCTTCGCAGTTTGATACAATATGCATGACATGACTGTATCGCTCAATCACCTTGAACTCAGTAACCTGCACCGATCCTGGCTTACAAACTCGTCCGGCATCATTACGCCCCAGATCCACAAGCATGACGTGTTCAGCGATCTCTTTTTTATCAGAGAGCAGATCCTTTTCATTGGCAAGATCCTCTTGAGGATTCTTTCCACGCTTTCGCGTACCTGCAATTGGTCTGATCGTAACCTTGCCTGATTTGACCTGGACAAGTATCTCAGGGCTGGAACCGATAATTTGATAGGGTCCGGCATTTAAATAATACATATACGGACTGGGATTAATAGACCTGAGAGCCCGATATATCTGAAAAGCCTCCACGCCCGGCTTAAAACTAAATCGCCGCGAAAGAACAACCTGAAAGATATCCCCGGCCACTATATACTCTTTCGCTTTTCGGACCATGGTTTGATATTCGTCACCGGTCAGATTGGACTCTATTTCCATACGACCTTTCACAGTGGGAGCCGGTTCTTCTATATCATCTCCGCTGTAGATCTTCTTTTCGATCTCATCCAGCCTCTCAAAAACGGCATCATATGCCTGGTCCGGATCACCATATTCATCTATGCGAACATTAACTACAATGCGAACATGATGCTTGATATGATCTACTACCACAAATTCGTCTGAAAAAATTAAATATACATCTTCCTGTCCAATGGGATCCGGGTTTTTATCGGGAATATTCTCATAGTAGCGAATCGCATCATAGGAGAGAAAACCCACAGCTCCTCCATAGAAAGCAGGCAGTCTGTGATCCGCTACTGGCTTTGAAGCTGCCATTCGTCTTTCAAGGAAGGCAAGGGGATCGCCTTCATATGATTCACTGCTATCGGTCTTCAGATCATGATACTCAAACTTTCCGGCCGTTCCACGAAAAATAGCCCGAGCACCCTGCCCCAGAAATGTATGCCGACCAAGACGCTCCCCATTTACGACTGATTCCAGCAGAAATGAATCACTCGAGTCCGGCCCGCCCAGCCGACGAAATATTGAAATGGGAGTCAAAGTATCTCCCAGAAACTGTCGGAACACCGGAATTATATTGCCTTCCGTACACTTTTGATGGAATTCTCTTCTGCTGAGGCTAATTTTCACGTTTGGAACCTTTTATCCTGCTAAGTCTGACCGATGACTCTATGGGAAGCTTACGTGCCCTTACCGTCAATAATTTATTCCACCAAATCTACAGCCATAGTTTACGACTCAGTTATGCCACTATTTCGATGATTTTCATAGAGTTTTTCAAAGTCAGGAAAGGCTGCCAGACCCTATCTCCAAAATTACTGACCGACTGATTACATACATCCGGTGATTTACGTAAATGTTCAAAATCCAAATATAATTCTTTTTTGGTTTTAATGATCTTATGAAAGAGCAGCCTATGGTGAACTGTTCACGCTATCCTGTTCAACTGTAAATCAATGTCAATCTGAGTGGTCTGTGCTTGATTTATTAATAGATAATTCCTAACTACTCAGTTAATGAATCAATTTTTTGGAAATCTATATAATAAAAAGAAACAATTCAGCTATAAATAGGTGAATTGTTTCATCCAACAGTCTCTATAACATGAAGTTCTCTTATAGATGGATATTGGAGTCCGCTCATTACAAGGTCCATGGATGGACCTACTTCGGAGCAACTGGACAGGGATGTCCGCTTGCTCCGATAATGGAAGGGACTCCTATTTCTCAATCACATAATACGTGGTGAGTAGTTACGATAATTCTATTGACCTTATTTAAACGTTCTGATCCAATCTACTGGTTACTTATCCTGTATAATTATTTCATCAATCAAAAATAAACGTTAATGAATGATAGAGAGCAAATGGCTGTCATCTCAGACAGATCCTTCATTAACTGATTACGGAGTATTGCTGTGAGTTTTAAAGAAGGCGATGAAGTCAGAATCTTATTTGATATAGTTAGTGATGGAACCGTAGCCGGTGCGAAACGGGGAGAGTTAATAATGGCACAGGGGTCCACTGGCTTTATTAAAAAGATCGGCGTCTTTATGGATGACTATGTTTTCGATGTCCATTTCCTGAAAGAAGATAAAATTGTAGGCTGCAGGGAAAATGAACTGATATCTGCTGATGAAGCCTGGTCCCCTCCAAAATTTAAAAAGAAAGATAGTATCCTTGCTGCAGCAAACATTGGGAAGAATAGAGAAGTGCTAATACCTGCGAAAACGGCAGGAAAGGTTCTTACCATTGATTATCATGATGATCTGGGTTATATTTACGAAGTTGAATTTGAAAATGATATAAAAACGATGATGGGCGAAAATCAAATTGAACTCAGTCAGATCGATAACGCTCAGGCCTGAGACGTTTTAAGCGTTCCTTGAACTTAGCTTCCATCCCTTGATCAGATGGGCGGTAATATATCTTATTATTAAAAGTATCGGGAAGATATTGCTGTTCCACATAACTACCAGGAAAATCATGAGGATATTTGTACCCAAGTGATGCCCCTTCTTTACGATGAGTGGCTGTAGGTGCGTTTCGTAAATGATTGGGGACCTGAATCAACTGGTTGTTTATGGAACGAAGCGCCTCATTAATACCGTTATAGGCAGCATTGCTTTTGGGGACAGAAGCAAGATATGTCGCCAGCTGTCCCAGAACAATTCGTCCCTCCGGCATTCCAATCCTCTCCAGCGCCTGAAAGGCAGACGTGGCCATAACAAGTGCTTCAGGCCAGGCATTTCCCACATCTTCCGAAGCAAAAATAATCATACGTCTGGCAATAAAAAGAGGATCTTCACCGCCATCGATCATACAGGACATGTATAGAAGTGCAGCGTCTGGATCTGACCCACGCATACTTTTAATCAGTGCACTGATATAATCATAATGATTATCGCCCAGTTTATCATATCGTCGAACACTGTTGTTAAGCACGTTTTTAACATCAGATTCCTGGATAACCTGCGATTCGGAATTTTTCGCACGAAAATCATCCACTACAATATCCAGCCAGCGAAGTAGTTTCCTCGCATCCCCCCCGCTGGCAAGTGAAAGGACTGCCTTTGCATCTTCACTGATCTGCAATCCGGCAAGAGATACATCTCTCGCAAATGCATTCTCAACAATATGATAAAGATCACTGTCCTCAAGTGGTAACAGTCGATATACCTGACAGCGTGAAAGTAACGGACCAATAATCTCAAACGATGGGTTTTCTGTCGTCGCTCCAATTAGAATAATCCACCCTGACTCCACGGCCTGGAGCAACGCATCCTGTTGAGACTTGCTGAATCGATGAATTTCATCAATAAACAGAACTACAGGCTTGCCGGTTTGCGAAGAGGCTTGCCCTTCACTTATTACAGCCCTGACCTCTTTTACACCTGACGAGACAGCCGAAAGTTCACGAAATTCATTATCCGACTGAGATGCGATGATTCGAGCTAGAGATGTCTTCCCGCATCCAGGCGGCCCGTATAGAACCATTGAATGTAGAGGTCTATCCCTGAGACGTTTTACAACATCCGTCTGACCAAGGAAATCTTCCCAGGCCCGGGGACGCATGCGCCCTGGAAGTGGTGCCGTACGGTTCACATTTTCAGAAAAAAGTTCAGACATATTGAGAAAAAATCACAATTCCTTACGCAGATTAAAGTATGAAAGTAATTATTGGTCGTTACGGGACAAAAGGACTCCATGACAATATCTTTATAAAAAGTAATACTACCTGTGTTGAGAAAAAAGCTCTTAGAATTCGTGTTGTATCAACAACATTTCTCATTCCTGAAAAGCTTTTATCAAGATTAGAAAATCGCCTCACATCCAGTAATCTTGACCTGGAAAATTACCTAAAAAAACTGTTAATCCGCTATTCTGAAAATCTGGATGCAAAGAATATTATTCCCTCTAATTCGTTGACCACTCTTTACCAGGCCCCCAATCAGAACTTGATCCGCATGAATATACGTTTGCATGCCGATGTCTGGCAAAGTCTACGAATTTTTGCCCGTGGTATGGGTATTTCTATGTGCTTACTTGTAACATTACTCTTGCTTCTTGATAATGAGAGCAATGACACAAACCTGTCTCGTGAAGTTACGCATACTCCACTAATTTCACAAGATGAAACCACAGTTGAAATACATTTTCCACAATATTATTATTATGAAGTAGTAACACCTCCTCCGACAAGAAGAATACGAGGATTAATGTGCATTTAATTAAACAGTTCTGCTGAATTTTTGACCCTTTTTTTCGAGATCACTAAGATGGGCATCGAAAATCATGCAAATATTTCGAATAACAAATCGCCCCTGCCATGAAATTTTTATACAAGATTCTGATATTTCAACAAGACCATCTTCAACGAAATCATTTAGAAGCGAAAGTTCATGAGAAAAATGTTTCTTAAAATCTATACCAAATTCAGTCTTAATAAGGCTATATTCAAGCTTGAAGTGGTTTATAAGCTCCATAATGATTCTATGACGAATACGATCATCTGCAGAACGGACCAATCCTCTTTCAATGGGCAGGTGACCACTCTCAATATCAGAAGTATATTCATTTATATCTTTTCGGTTCTGGGCATAAGCACCAGCAAGCTCACCGATAGATGTAACACCAAGGCCAATCAAATCTGATCCACCTCTTGTCGTATATCCTTGAAAGTTTCTATGCAAACTGCCATTTTCCTGAGCCAGACTCAACTCATCCTCAGGAAGGGCAAAGTGATCCATACCTATATAATTATAACCGTTAGCAACAAATGCATTCACGGCATTTGCAAAAATCTCAAGGCGGTTATCAACATCGGGAAGTGCATTCTCATCAATTCGTTTCTGGTGTGTTTTCAAGTGGGGTAAATATGCAAAGTTAAACAAAGAGATTCTCTCCGGATGTAAATCAAGCACAGCCTCAATTGTTTTCGAAAACGACTCAGGAGATTGAAATGGAAGACCATAGATGAGATCCAGATTTATCCCTGAAAATCCGGAAGATCGTAATTTATCATATACTTGCTTGATTAGAGTTATAGGTTGCACTCGATTTACAGCTTTCTGGACGACATCGTCAACATCCTGTATGCCGAGAGATGCACGATTGAATCCAACAGAGCGAAGAACATCAATGTGCTCCATTGAGGTCTCTCTGGGGTCGAGTTCAATACTTATTTCTGCATCAGACTCAAAATCAAACCTGGAACGAATCTGATCCATGAAGTATTTCATTTTGTCCGGAGTTAGAAATGTTGGTGATCCACCACCCCAGTGAAGCTGGGTGACTTTTCTTCCTGGATGGATATGTTTACTTACCATATCCATCTCTTTGAGAAGAAGATCCAGATACGGATCAACCTGATCACGATTTTTTGTATATATTACACTGCATGCGCAGAAGGCGCATACACTTTTGCAAAATGGTATGTGGAAATATAGGGACAGAGGTACATCTTTTTGTTCTTCTTTGTTGAGCAGGGATATATAATCACTTTCTGTAAATTCATTATTGAATACAGGAGCTGTTGGGTAAGATGTATAACGCGGACCAGGACGACTGTATTTTTTCAGCCATTGTAGATCCAGTGATTCAATTTTTGTACTCATATAATCTCCCATTTTCCTCTGTAAACAATGGATTGCTCATCTTTGATTTCGTAAAACACATTTTTTTTCATTGAGAATTTCAACTTAGACATTTCTCTGACATTATTTTTTCCACAAAATCTCTCAAGGAAGTTCATGATTTACGAATCCATTAATTATGGGACTTTGAAAAGTTTTTATCAGGTCTGATTTCAATAGACTTTTCAAATTAATAATGATTGGACTGCATGACCATGATTCCAGTAAAAGCGGAGTCCATTCATAATTTTTGCGAAGTTATCATGTATATTAAAACAATTTCTAGCAGAATATAATACACCCTGGTAGCCGGACTACACTGCAGAAAAAAAACCATTAAGATGATGACAGATTTACTTATAATAATTCCAATGTGGTCATGTCAAAGCCGGGATTTTTCTGTGTCATTGAGGGTATAGATGGATCGGGTAAAAGTACCCTGACTCAAAATATTCTGGATTATTTTTCAAAAGGTGTAGAAGGCCTGCAGGCTCCAGTTCATATTCTGGAATTGCGAGAACCAACATCAGGACCGACTGGAAAAAAAATCAGGGAACACCTGAGCAAGGGAATACAGCTTGAACCTGCGAAATGGTTAAGCATGTTCATTGAAGATCGCAAGGAGAATGTCCAGAGATACATTTTACCGGCACTGAACAGTGGAAGATTAATTATTCAGGACCGCTATTACTACTCAACCGCAGCATATCAAGGTGGTCTTCCAGGGGGATTTGATCCCGAACAAATTATTGATCGCAACAAAGAGGAAGGTTTTCCGGAACCAGACCTTGTCATCTATCTCAATATTTCCCCGGCAAACGCTATGAATCGATTGAAAAAAAATCGATCCAGCCTGGATGTATTCGAGACCTTGCAGGATCTTGAACGTATCCATGGGAACTATGAGCGCATATTACCGGATAATACACTGATTCTTCCCGCCGAAAATTCAGAATCAGAATTGCTACAGCATGCTGCTGAACAAATTCAACATCAGTTCATTATAAAATCCAGGAAAAAGAATATATGAAAATATACACCGGCGATGGAGATACAGGATTCTCTAAAAATGGCAGGGGTGACACTCTCCCAAAAAATGATACCGTTTTTCATCTACTGGGCGATCTTGATGAATTTAACTGCCAGCTGGGAGTTGCAGCCAGTGAACTACCGGAGACGGGTTCTGGTGAACTTTCTAATGAAATCCTGGAATTGCAAAGACTTTTAGGGAAGCTCGGTGCATTAATATCAGGCGTTTATGACTCAGCAAGCAATCAGGATGATTCTTTCTGGTTTGATACGACAAACTTAATAGAAGCAAAAATAGATATATTAACCGACTCTCTTCCAGTTCTTGACCACTTTATTATTCCAGGCGGACACCGATCGTCGGCAAACCTTCATCTTGCTCGTGCAATATGTCGCCGTATGGAGCGAACTTTAACTACATGGTTTGATGAACGCTACAACCAGAATACCATGATAAAATCCAGCAATACCCCGCTGCAGGAAAAAGATGTAAATCCATCCAGTCTGGCAGATAATATGAAAGCTTCCGAAGCAATCGCATCTCATTCAACTCCACAGTATCAGAGAGACCTTGAGATATTAAAAATTGCCAATAGATTGTCTGATTTTTTATTTCAACTTGCTCGAAGCGCTAACACATTGGCCGGCGTAACGGATCAAACATGAACTGCCGGGCTTTACCCTGGTTGGAAAGAGCAGATATCTATATACCAATTTACGAATCTAATACGACACAAAATACTATCCACCAATGAAGCTAAAGAATCCAGGATTCAATTTTCATGCAACAGTCGGTTGATTTCGTCTCTTAACCTGGCCGCATCCTCAAAGTTTTCCGTATCAACAGCTTTTTGCAGGTCTGCCTTTAACCTTTCCAGCTCTGTTTGAGGCGGCTGTTTTTTCTCGCTGCTCTCAACAAGCTCCAGCTCATCACCTGTTATTTTTTCATCATCAGAACCCTTTTCTGCAGCCGTTGCACTTCCTTCTTCCCCAATAACTACGGCTGCCTCTTTATATACCTTATCATTCATATATATAGGGCAACGAGATCTTATGGCCACAGCCACAGAATCTGACGGTCGTGCATCAAGCTCTATAATTCCATCTTCAGCCTGAATAACAATTCGTGCATAAAAAATATTTCCGATAATATCATTAATAACCACATGCAGAATGCGGGCATCCATTTCCCTTAACATATTTATAATTAAATCATGTGTGTTAGGCCTGGGTGGAGTTACACCATCCAGAGCGCTGCTAATTGAATAGGTTTCCAGAGGTCCAATAAAGATGGGAACTACCCGTGCCGATTGTGAATTAATCGGTTTTAAGAATATCGCAAAACCAACATTGGTAATGGATACATCAGATATTGTAACTTCGAATAGATCTCCCATAGGAATACCAGATTTCCCCATCCCGCTAACTGTAACAAGTAATAAAACCCCGTTTTATTTCACTTATATGACGACCTCCGATAGCTTATTAAACACTGATGCTTAAATTGTTACAAATAACAACTCAGTAAATAAACAATCCTGTCCGGGTCAAATTTAAGCCGCTGATGGATCTGATTTGAATTTCTGTGTATACTGTCAAAATCCTGACAGCTCAGATCGATTTTTTAACAATATTACGTCTCATTTACACAATCATGAAACAGTGACTGCAATACTGCATTCGGTGAGTTCATCAACATTCAGATTTTAATCACGAATGATTTATTCAAATGCCTGAAAAAGAGAATACTCCCTGTTTATTGAAGAGTCATATTAATAATTCAGAGTCAATGGGGATCAGCGCTCAGCGGAACCGCTGCACCACTGTTTTGGTCTGAAACTTTCCAGATAACCGAGACGGTTGCCTCTTCCCCCCCTTCTATTCCAGTCAAACCGGTTCTATAATGCATTTCAATATGAACCGGGAAAAAGTCAGTTTCTGGCGGTTCCTGAATAGAGTTGTATTTCTTATGGTAATTGACAAGCATTGTTCCCAGATAGTCAAAACACCAGAACCCTCCTCCATCCTTGTCCATTCTGACCCCTTCCATTTCACCTTCTACAAATCTCTCACCTTTTCGCAGTCGATAAGAACAGCGAAGTCCGTTGCGAAGTGCATCAACCCTGTCAAGCGATGGTTTGTGACTCAGTTCTACTCTGATTCCTGGAGTCTGTCTTGAGTGAAAATACATATAATATCCCAGATCAAACCAGGTTTTTTTTCTGCTTTCAGGAATACTGATTTCATACGTACGATCAGGTTCCATTTTCATTGTACACTCTTCGCTTCTCCAATTATCACAAAAGTATACCCGCTCCACCTCAAGCTCTCTATCACATCCGTTCAGTAAAGCCATGCCCGCAAGCAAGAGCCCCATTCCAGTTTTCAAAGTTATATTATCAAACATTCTCTCTCTCTTTTTACTCTTTGCAGACATGATTCCCCATAAAACACATACGGCATAATTTTGAAAAGTGATTTGTAATTTACAATGTAGATAAGTAGTAGCGAGACAATAGCAACGCTTATCTACTCA
The DNA here is from genome assembly GCA_050295715.1 of Leptospirales bacterium. GTDB lineage: Bacteria > Spirochaetota > Leptospiria > Leptospirales > Leptonemataceae > JBNKQE01. The sequence goes on along the minus strand of JBNKQE010000146.1, from coordinate 1,205 downwards.
GAATATTTGATCGGACCGGATTATTAAAACACCACCTCATTTTTTGTGGAAGGAGTACATTACCCATTACCGAGATGTATCAATCTCAAATCATTAAAAATCACATAAATTGAATCATTCTTAAAAAAACCATGGGTATGGACAAATGGTCGAAAACTTCCTTTTTCGAAACGCAAGATAGCCTCCGCATAAACCCCACCATACAAGTATATTCGATGGAAATCGTCTCCTGTGTGAGCCCTGATGACTACAAAATCTGTTACATATCCGGGCCAGATGATTGCATCCGGTTTCCCATCCGTCTGTCGCCTCACCTGAATACCAAGACACTTCCTTTCCATGTCTACCAGCTCCTCCCGACCAACAGGCCGCTTGAAACTTAGAATATTCACATTGGGTCCGGGAATATCTTCTTCTGCATTATAATCAGGCCTGTATCTCGTTTGAGATTCATAATCCACTGCTCCGAATACGGAAACAAGATCCTTTTTAATATCTTCAAACCTGCGTTTGTCCGTAAAGCTTACGACTACAAATGCCCTGGCGGCTCCAGGTTCTATTAATGAGGGCTTCCACTTTTCTCCCATATCAGCTACATCTCCCCGGAATGATTTCAACCTGGAATAATCTGAATCCCCGGTGCATTGTTACTTTCACAGTTCCAGTAATCATTATGAGTTTCCCGGGTGTATGTTTAAATTATGCAGTTGCTATATACTGAGAAGCCTTTTTAAACTACGCAACCATTATGACTTTTTATCTGTAACAGTTCCTACAACCGTCCGGAATCTTCAGAAAAATCACTGATTTATAATTGTTTCATAAAAACTTGATTATCCTGACCCCAGTTCGATCCAGGACTCCACACTTCTTAAACTATTCACCACTCAATTTAATTGAAAAACTCAAAAAGGCACTGCCACCGCATCGGAAACAATAATTGACGTTCAGCTCCCCTGCTGTCACTCTTTTCATAATGCATGAAACAACACGTACAGGTGAACTGGACTACCTGGTCGCCCGAAACCAGATTGAAAAAGGCGCTGAAACTATTGTACTCAGTTCTGATAATACTATTGAAATCCCCTCATTTGTCATGGAAAAGGGGGAGACCAGGTTCACATTTTCTCCCATGCATATAAATTCAGACCTGATTCTTGAGGCAATGAGTCAGGTCCACAAACATGTTGAGAACCTTTCCCTTC
>JBNKQE010000145.1:0-11132 GCA_050295715.1 Leptospirales bacterium | reverse complement strand
ACAGTAGCGGGCAAGAGTGCCCCCGCCACTCTGGAGATGGAACTTTTTAATACGGGAGTCGCTGCCGCATGGAGAATTCCATCACAAAAGGGTATCACGACATTTCCCTCACTCAAGCTTGAGAATAAAAAAAGACAGATTATCCTTCATACGGACAATACTATTTACAAGAGACTGATACGACAAATCGTTCAGCATGCAGGATATTCGATCCGGACAGATTTCAACTCCACAGTAGAGATTCGAACATTTCTCGAAGATCTATCCGGCCAGGAAGAGTTCCGGCTTGTGTGGCCATCACTAATAATTCTTGACCTGGATGCACCGGAATGCAGGCCCGATACCATAGTAGATGTTTTAAAACGTATTTTTCGCAATCATACCGACTTGAAACGTAATACACGGGTCCTGCTTTTCAAGGATTTCGACAAACCGGGGCCTTCACTGTCGGGCCTTGCAGGAGTGGTTCGGCCGCTTGTTACAAAGATTTTTCACCCCCACGAGGCCTTTCTGGTTCTTGTGGAATCCTTTCTTTTTCGAGGTAGTAATGCAACGGATGGAATTTCCGGGATAAAACAGCATGATCTAGATGATTTTCTGTTTGGAAGTGTCAGGACACTTCCCGTTGCACGCGTCTACGAACAGTGGCAGTCAACCAGGGAACTTTTATCAGATTATAGAAAAATTTTTCCATTTCTGTGGTTGTATGAGTACCTGCTCATGGAACAGAAAAACAAAAGCATAACCCTTGCACCTTCCAGGGATATTCTTTTTGAGAAGGAGAAGGATTGAATGCATATTCAAGGTTGTCTGCAGCTTACAAATAAATATTCCTGGAATCAGTAAGAATCAAGGAAAAATCCATTGCTTGAAGAAGATAAAATCATTGCGTCCCTCTATCCCGGCAACCACTATCCGGACGATGATTGTGCCCTGTTACATAGCGGCGACTTGATAACAACAGATACAATCGTTGAGAACACACATTTTCGTATGGAATGGTCCTCTCCGCAGGATGTGGCGATTAAACTTTTTGAAAGCAACCTCTCTGACATCGTATCAAGCGGCGGCAAACCGGAGTGGTGCCTTCTGAATCTCGGGATCTCCCCCGGTCTGAACGAGAGAGATATTTCCGCATTCGTTGCGACGTTCAAAGGACTGCTGGATTTGCATGGTGTTCGCCTAATTGGCGGAGATACATTTTCCAGCAATGAGTTTCATGCAACTCTGACACTTGCCGGCCCAGTAGTTAGACACCTTCCTCGAAATACAGGCAAACCCGGAGACTCACTCTATTTAACCGGAATAGTTGGACTTTCGTTGCTCGGTTATATGTTCTTAAGCCGCAAATTTTCCGGTGAAAAGATTGAGATATCATCTGAGACATGGCGTGGCTTCAATGGCGGAAGCAGCAGACAATCTACCTTCTCCAATCTCCAGGAACTGGCAATGGAACGCCATTTGAGACCGCGGGCACGGGTGGAAGAATCTCGATTCCTTGTAGAAGAGAGTAGAGTTCACGCAGCCATGGATCTGTCAGACGGGATTTTTCCTGATGCAGGACGCCTGGCTCACTCCTCTTCTTTGCACCTGGATATACATCTGGAGAAAATTCCGGTCCCCATGGAGGCCGCTTCTGTCATCTCACCAACGGCTCTTCTTGAGAGTGGAGAGGAGTATGAGCTGCTTTTCCTCGCAGAACCGGGACTGCAATTCCACTTTCCCTGCTATGAAATCGGGCATGCCTCCGAGGGCAGCGGATGTGATTTTTATTTAAATGGAAAAATTTTTAAGATGGAGGGGCACGGATTTGATCATTTCGGGATAAATATATATGGACAGAAAAAATAAAGAAAGAAACCTTTCAATTTCTGTCAGGTCAAAAATTATAAATATAATAAATATGCAATACATTAATACGATAATTAAACTATCTTCTGTTTTCTCAACCGTCAGAGGAAACAAATTTTTGGAAAAGTCTTCTGCCATCATTCTTTTGATCCTGTCTGCCCAGCTTACCTCCTGCACTATTGATAAAAATCAATCACAGGCAACATTACTTTTAAGCACAATACTTATGCAAAAGACAACCGTTCTCACAGTAGGAGACTCTCTTACCTACTACTCCAATGGATTCGCACTGGATGAAACACTGGATGACTCATTCAATGTTTATCATTATGGAATTCCTGGTGCAGATTTTAGCGAATGGATTTTCAGGCTGGATGAGGGACTTTCCGTCGTAGCCGGAGATCCTCCCGATGTTATCTTTGTTGCCCTGGGAACAAATGATGGCTATACATCAACCGGAGATAGTTTCATAAGCAATCTCAATAATTTCCATCAGGCACTCAGGCTCAGAAGCTCTGCAAGAGTATATTACTTTAAGGTTCCCCTTACAAATGATCCGGTTCTTGCACAAAAAATCAAAGCAAACAATATCCTTCTGGAAGAATCCCTCCCGGGTACCAATACCGATATCATCGATATGGAAAGCGAATTTCAGAATTTCTCCAATCCGGAACTGCTCTACCCTTTAACTGACCCGGTTCACCCGACAGATTACGGTTATACTCTATTTCGTGAAAAAATGAAGAGTTATCTATAAATACTCCCAGGCTCCTTCATGCGCGGGAAAAGCTGTAACTATCCATTTAATAAATGATTGCACTACAGGCCCCCTGATGATTCATTGAGTTCGTGGCTTACAGCGTGGACAAAAAAAAGCAAAAAGCTGATATACACAAAGAACTGGCAAACTTTTCTAACTTCCTGAAGAAGCAGGGTTTGAAGATCACCAACCAGAGGCTTCTTGTTGCTGAGAGAATTTTCAATCTGACCGCACACTTCACAGTGGATTCGTTATCAGAATTACTCAAGGATCGCCGCGGAGAGATTTCCCGTGCGACTATTTACAGGATCGTATCTCTTCTTGTGGAATCAGGCCAGCTTACAGAGTACCATTTCGGTCAGAATGTAAAATACTATGAACATGTACCGGCAAAGAAACATCATGATCATATCGTATGCATTGATTGCGGACTGATCGAAGAATTTCTCGATCCGAATATTGAAAAAATTCAAATCGAAATTGCCAATCGCTTTGGTTTTGACCTTGCAGAACACTCTATGACTCTTTACGGTCAATGCCAGCAATTCAAGAAAACCGGAAAGTGTGATAAGCGAAAAAAAGCCGATGTAATTCAGTAAGATGATCGTTGCGCAATGTATTATAATATAATATATTAAAGTTTTTCAAATCCTACAGACCGGTAACTGCAATGACAGGAAAAAAATCAGACAGAATATCCAGCAAAAAAAAGAAATCCTCAAAAAGTTACGTAGCGAAAAAAAAGAGCGCCGCACGTTCATCGACATCGAAAAAAGCGGATACAACAAGCACTTCATCATCCTTGAAAACGTCTGTCAAAAAGACAACGAAGAAGACTGCATCAAAAAAATCAGCCTCTAAATCCGCTTCCAAAAAGAGTATAAAAAAATCGGTAAAGGCTCAAAAGAAGGCTTCTACTAAAAAACGAATATCGGCTGCAAACACAATTGCCGTATCACAATCAAAGACAGTTCAATCCACAACCTCACCCGAAATTCGTATGCGCGAACTAACGGAAGTGCTAAAACACCACCAGTATCTATATTACGTTAAAAACGACCCTGAAATCTCGGACAGGGAATTTGATTCTCTCATTGATGAACTGCGAAAACTGGAAGAGGCTTACCCGCTCCTTGCAGCCCCGGACTCCCCGGCAAAAACCGTAGGCTCCGACCTTGAGGGAGACTTCCCGAAGTTCGAACATACGATTCCCGTATTGTCTCTGGCCAATACATACTCTCCGGAAGAAGCACTGGAATGGGCCAGCAAAAACAGAGAAGAAAATTCTGATACACTGTTTGATGTGCAGTGGAAAATAGACGGCGCAACTCTTGTCCTCTACTACGAGAAGGGCAGACTTGTACGCGCTGTTACGCGAGGAAGCGGTCAAATCGGAGACGTTGTCACAGCAAATGCACTGACGATCAAATCAATTCCACGTAATCTTAGCGAACCCGTTGATCTTGTCGCACGCGGTGAATCCTATATGACCTTTGCAGACTTCCAGGCCTTCAACGAAGCTGCCGGAAGCCTTTACGCAAATCCCCGGAATCTTACAGCCGGGAGCATGAAACACAAGAAACCCGGTGAAGTCTCTTCTCGTCCCATCCAATGGGTAGCCTTTGAGGCGCATTTCAATCATACTCATTTTAATAGCGAGAAAGAAAACCTTGCTTACATGGCCCGCCTGGGTCTGCCGGTATTCGAAGACAATAGATTTGTAAAGTATTCAGAGCTGGAAAAGTGTATCCAGGAATTTACGGAGAAAAAGGAGAGTGTTCCCTTTCCCGTTGACGGACTTGTAATAAAAGTTGATGATTTTTCCGTTCGAAAGAGGAGCGGGTTTACAGCACACTCCCCGCGCTGGGCCACGGCACTCAAATTCGAACCGGAAATGGCGGAAACAACAATTGAGAAGATTGAGTTCTTTGTCGGTCGAACAGGACGTGTTACTCCACGTGCAATGCTCACACCGGTAAAACTGGCCGGCACAACCGTATCATACGCAACACTCCACAATGCTGACTACATAGAGAAGCTGGGCGCTCGCGAAGGCGCGAAAGTGAAAATTTCAAAGCGCGGCGAAATCATACCTGCAGTGGAAGAGGTGATTGATGCAGGCCCGGGCAGTCCCTTTCTGTTTCCACAATCCTGCCCCTCCTGCGATAACAAGCTTGTTCGAGAGCCAGACGCTGCAGATTTTGTATGTTCCAATCCGGAATGTGATGAGAAGCTTATTAATGCTATCGTATTTTTTTGTCAGCGCAAGCAAATGGACATTACCGGCATGGGCGAGAAGGTCGTCCGCACTCTTTTCAAAAAAGGATTTATTCGTTATATCGAAGATATATACGAATTAAAAAACAAACGCAAAGAACTGGAAAACCTGGAAGGGTTCGGGGAAAAATCGGTCCGGCTGATGCTTGACGGTATTGAAAAATCCAGAGAAAAGGGTTTTCGAAAGCTACTTCCCTCCCTGGGACTAAAAGAGATCGGTCCAAATATCTCCGAAATATTAATTGATGAAGGTTATGATTCAATAGATAAAATCATTCATCTTGCACGTTCAGAGATGGCCGAGGAGAAACTTACAGAAATCGATGGAATCGGTCCAAGAACACACGAAGAGATTATCCGCCAGTTTCATGATAAAAAAATAATTGATCGAATTGAGAAATTAAGAGCCCTGGGACTTCCCCTGGAAATATCAAGAACGAATGACGACACTACACTGTACCCTCAGATTTTTGTCGGTCAGATTTGGTGCGTAACCGGAAGTTTTCAACAATTCAAGCCTAGAGATATCGCCATGGAAGAGGTCCGAAAACGTGGCGGAAAAACTACTACATCCGTTTCAAAATCCACCACGCATTTGCTGGCCGGGGAAGGAAGCGGATCAAAGTTAAAGAAGGCAGAGAAACTAAACACTCATGTTGTCACGGAACTCGAGTTCATTAAAATGCTGCATGAACCATAATTCACGTTACAACAAATCATGAACTGCGCTTCAAAAAGGCATACATTTCCAGATTATCTTCAGCTATAGTATCTCCTACTGATCAGTATTTTTATACAATTCGACATTTTTGTGAAATATTTGTATTTTCAGCAATAATCAGCCTCCATTCCTGCTACATATTACTCTAAATAATATATCATATTTACATAACAAAACATTTTTTTTCGTCTAACCTGCATAACGTTTTTCAGGAAGGGTCTTATGTTTCTCAGGGTTAAAGCTTATCTGTTACTCCTTATATTTCTCGGCATACTGGATGGAATCTGGCTCGGTTTTATAGCCAGACCATTTTATGTTAAGCATATCGGTGCAATCATGCGCGATACTTTATACTGGCCCCCTGCTCTTCTATTTTATTTTTCTTATGCTGCCGGTGTTCTATTTTTTGTAGTATTTCCCGCTATCGAAAAAGGATCAGTTCTTCGCGCAATAACGACCGGAGCCTTTTTCGGTTTCTTGTGTTATATGGCATACGATTTTACAAATCACGCCACTCTTAAAGATTTTCCCTTTATTGTTGTCATAGCCGACATTGCCTGGGGTATGATTGTAACTGCAATTTCGGCCGGTGCCGTTGCCTTTATACTGTCGAAATAGTTACGCAGAAACGTTAACGATCCAATGAAACTTTAACAGATCGAAAACCGGAGTGAACCGGACAGGGAGGAGTGAATGAAAATAGCTGTAGTTGGTTCGGGTATATCGGGAATGGCCGCGGCCTATCTGCTCTCTAAAAAACACGAAGTAGATCTCTACGAAAAAGAAAATAAACCGGGCGGTCACTCCAGAACTATAGATATATCAAGAAATGGAAAAACAATACCCATAGATACAGGATTTCTTGTGTACAACCTGAGAACATACCCCCTGCTTACCAGACTTTTCGACGAACTCAAGGTAAAAACAGATGAGAGCAATATGTCCTTCTCTGTCTTCCTTCCTGATAAAAATATAGTATATAACGGCAACGGTGCAGGCGGAATATTCTTCCAGAAGAAGAATCTCTTATCACCGGATCATTACAGAATGATACGGGATATCATTAGATTCAATCGCAGGGCAACTCGCGATATGCAGGAAGACAATATTGACGAAAAGCTATCTCTTGGAGATTACGCAGACAAATGGAGTGCTCCTTTTAGAGAAAGGTATCTCTATCCGATGGGTGCCTCCATCTGGTCATCTCCTCTCCATGACATAAAAGAGTTCCCGGCTCTTGCATTTCTTCGGTTTTTCTTCAACCATGGACTTCTTACTGTATTCAATCAACCGGTCTGGAGAACAGTGCACGATGGTTCCAGGCAGTATGTGGAAAAGATACTTAAACATATATCCGGACAGATTCACATCGGAGAATCTGTAACACAGATCAAACGATCCAATGGAACTGTAGAATTAAAGACTGCAAAAGATAGAAAACTAATTTATGACCATGTTGTTCTCGCCGCACACGCTCCTGATTCGCTTCAGTTACTCTCGGATGCCGATGAGGAGGAGAAAAATTTTCTCTCATCATTTCAATACAGAGAGAACCTTGTAGTGACTCATGGGACTCCATTTAACCTCTATCCTGACAAACGAGTATGGTCTTCCTGGAATTACTACCTGAAAGAAAACAATGAAACGAATTCTCCCATTCTTACATACTGGATCAATCTTTTACAGAATCCTGATACAAAGGAAAATATCTTCGTAACTCTTAATGATAAAGAATTACTGAGAGATAACATAGCGGAAGATAGTGTTACCCTCTCGCATCCGCTTTTTGACAGGAAAGCTATTGATGCTCAAAAACATGTAACTTATTTTGATGGGAGACGCAACACGTGGTTTTGCGGAGCCTGGCAAAGAAACGGTTTTCATGAAGATGGACTCTGGAGCGCAAATCGAGTAGCCGGAGCATTTGAATGCGAACTCTAAGTTTTGAAATTATTCGAGGCAATATTGTTCACACCAGGTTCCAGCCTTTTCGCAGAACCTTTTCAAATAAATATTATTTTCTTTCCATCGAACTGACTCCTGACAGGGAACATCAGTCATTATGGCCGCTTCTGGGAATTGACAGACGTGCTCTCTTTACCGTTAAATCGTCCCACCACCATGGAGATCCTGAAAAAATGCTATTCGACAATGCGATAAATTTTGCAGTATCACGAGGACTGAATAGAGACGTGACTGTGAAATTACTTACCGTACCTGCTTTTCTCGGATTCGTATTTAATCCTGTAAGCTTTTATTTTGCTTACAAAGATAACAGGATAAGCTGGGTGCTTGTTGAAGTACATAACTATAATGGTGGACGGAGAGTTTATACCGTTATTCCCGAAATAATTGCAGGAAGTAATGCGACTCATGCGCCCGATTCCCAATCCGAAGATTTGACCGGCGACAATGAACTATCAAATCATAAGGTTTTGTATTCCGGGAAATCCCGAAAGGACTTTTATGTATCGCCCTTCTTCCAGGTCACTGGAAGCTACGATTTCTTATTCTCTTCCGATTCGGCGGACACAGCAATTTCAATCAAATATAAAGACAATGAAGAACGTTTGCTTCTCTCTGCAACATTTTCTGGAAAAAATTATCCTGGGACTTCTAAACATTTCCTTGGAACTGTATTAAAAAACCCTCTCCTTGTCTTTTCAATTCCCTTTTTTACGTTATACCAGGCTTTCCGACTCTGGAGAAGCAGGTTACCTTTTTACAGTGTGGATAGTAACAGTACAAAAAAAGAAAGTTAAGAATAAATAATATACTTTTACACTTTTCATAATTTTTTTTATACATATTATTAAAGAGCAATACTACAGATCCACAGGAGGAAAACTTTATGCTCAATCTGATATACTCAAAAATTGTAATGAAATATTTAAGTCGCATACAGAAAGGTTGTCTTGAAATTGAACTTCCCGATGGCAGCATAGTCACCAGAGGTACCGGTCCTCGGAGAGCGAAACTCCACATCCGCAGTATGAACTTTTTTACTCATATAGTAAGATTCGGTGATATTGGATTTGCGGAATGTTATATTAAAGAAGAATTTACGACTCCTGACCTTTCACAACTTCTGACTCTTCTTGCGGATAATGTTGATTATATTGGAGGAAGCAGAGGATTTACCCCCGGGATTCTCGGAATTCTTGCTCCGCTAAACAATTTTAAACATAAACTTTCTCCCAATAGCAAAAAAGGTGCCAGAAAAAATATACAGGCGCATTATGATCTACCGCCTGACTTTTTTAAAATATTTTTGGATCGAACGATGATGTATTCTGCCGCAAGATACAATAATGACCTGATTGATCTGACCGAGGCTCAGATTGCCAAACTTGATACTCTAATTGAGAGTCTGGAACTCCGTCATGGCGATCATGTTCTGGAAATTGGTACGGGCTGGGGAGAAATGGCCTGCAGACTTGCCGAAACAAGTAATGTATATGTTACAACTATTACTCTTTCGAAAGAACAATATGATTTCGCACGCAAAAAAGTAATCAGCCGCGGACTTGAGAACCGTGTTACTGTACAGATCATTGATTATCGTGATATTGAAGGCCAGTTTGACGCAATCATATCCATTGAGATGATTGAAGCTGTCGGACTGAAATACATGAACTCATTTTTTGAAAGATGTCATGATATTCTGAAACCGGGTGGTCGACTCACTCTTCAAGCAATCACTATACCGGACCGGTATTTTGATTACTATATTAAGAAGTCTGACTTTATTCAAAAATATATCTTTCCCGGCGGGATGCTGCCTTCAATCTCCTTACTTATGAATATAGCGTCAAAAAATAATAATTTTGACTTATTGTATTTTGTAAATCAGGCTGAGGACTATACGGCGACTCTTAAACAGTGGAGACAAAATTTTGAAAATAATAAAGATAGAGTTTTAAAAATGGGATATGATGAGAATTTTTTCCGCATGTGGAACTACTACTTCGCATATTGCGAAGCAGGGTTTTCAACGGGTAACATTGGTCTTGCAAGGATGGTCATGAAAAAACCCGGAGACGCAATGTCATTGATAAACGAAAAAGATGAAACCATCAGCAGGAAGGGAGAACAAGACTTTGCAAGGGAAATACTGACAATGTAATCCGGAGAACTTGTATTCACCGGCATTGAAATTTTAAACCTGTATATAAGTGTATATGAATGCATAAATAAACAGGATGCTTCCTGTTGTTACAGGAACCGGCAGAAGAGACCTTCCGGATTTCACTTAAAATAAAATATTGACGACTTCTCATTTTCAATATATTTGGAATTCATGATGGGACGGGACTATCGAATCATTTTCTCTTTTGGAGTAAATGATTGTGTAATCGAAAATGACCGGCGCAGGGTGGACCCGAATATATCACTTGATAATTTGATTACGATTTTAGACAGTGCAAAAGAGTTCTATTCACATATACTTTTCATTGGTCCTCCTCCGGTTGCAGATATTGAAATCAATACGAGAATAGAAAAATTGCATATGGATTTTCGTAAAGCCTGTGATGAGATATCGATTCCATATATTTCTGTGTTTGAAAAGTTAATCAAAAATCATATCTGGATGGTTGAAACAGCTGAAAAAGACGGGTCTCACCCGGGATGGGCCGGTTATGATTTATTGTCGCAGATCATACACCGGGATGAAGACTGGTGGTTTTAATCAATCGTTAAGCAATAATCATTGCATATTGCCCTTGACTCCATCACGAAGCAATATCGATATACACATAAAATCCTCTTTAACACAACTACTGCAGAAAAACAGAATGATTGAATTTATAGTAAATGAAGATCTTTGCACATCGTGCGGAGATTGTGTAAATGACTGCCCTGCCCTTATAATTGAGATGGGTAAAGAGATCCCGTTCATAAAGGAAGAGAGAGAACAAGAATGTTACAGGTGCCAGCACTGCCTTGCAGTCTGCCCGGCAGCTGCCATCTCCATTCTGGGGAAAAAACCGGAAGATTCTCTGCCCGCTGATCTGATTGCCTCTCCTCTCCAGATGGAAGCGCTTATCAGGAATAGAAGGACAGTGCGGAGGTTTAAATCCGGCAATGTTGATCAAAACATTATTCGTAAGATTCTGCACTCCGCGTCCAATGCACCCACAGGAAAGAATGACCGCCAGGTAACAATCACTCTGATTGATGATGAAAGCCAGATGAATCGTTTTAAAGATATAATAGTAAGCAAGCTTGAGCAGATGGATGAAGAGGGAACATTGACCGGAAAAAGAGCGGCATACGGCAAAAGAGCAAAGCTGTATCGTCAGGGACGCGATTTAATTTTTCGCGGGGCACCGCATATGGCAGTGGCCACATGCCCAAAAAGTGCCCCCACTCCTCTTGCTGATGGATTTATTGCCCTTACCTACATGGAACTTATGGCATACACACTGAATGTGGGAACGGTCTGGGCTGGATTTGTTATGAACATTCTATCCATGTTCCCTGACGCCCTTCGCCAACTGGGGATTCCCGAGGACCACGTCC
>JBNKQE010000144.1:0-11164 GCA_050295715.1 Leptospirales bacterium | reverse complement strand
TGGTGTAAAAGAATCAATAACGAATTTCAAAACCGTCCGGGACACGGTCGGCAGATGGTTCCTGGGAAATTTCGTCCACACGGCTGAGAGTGGGACCTCTTCTCAAATCAGCCAGCAGGCTACGGTGTGTTGCATCATCGGTTTTCGCAACACACTCCACCGATCCATTGGGAAGGTTTCGAACATATCCGGAGACCGGCAACTTTTTTGCACAGTGATAGACAAAGTTGCGAAATCCCACTCCCTGGACTCGACCATGAACAATATAGCGAATAGTCTTCATAGGTAGACTCTAAATGAATCATCATTTTCTGTCAGTAAAACTTTCCTTCCGGATTTCTATCTTCTGAAAAATGGTTTACAAATGGGGATTGAATCGAAATCCTTCTCCCTTTCCCGACCGGAATTCGTTGAGCCCATGGGTGGTTTCACTTGAATATCCGGCGAATACGAAACAGGATTGAAGCATGAATCATGCCCCCGGAACAACCGGCCGTATTCATCCCGGCCGTGCGCTGTCAGTTAACCTTGATCATATTGCCACTGTAAGAAAGCTAAGAGGCACAGCCTATCCCGAAGTATTGTATGCTGCCGGAGTCTGCGAAAATGCCGGAGCGGACGGGATTACGCTCCACCTGAGAGGTGATCGACGACATATTGAAGAGCAAGATGTTATTGATGTTAGAAGCCGATGTATGCTTCCTCTTACACTTGAAATGGCAGCCGAAAAAGAGACTGTGGAGTTTGCTCTGGATGTAAAACCAGCCTGTGTGACTCTTGTCCCCGAACGTCCCTCGGAACTTACCACTGAGGGCGGACTGGATGCTGAGTCTTTGATGGACTCACTGCAGCCGGTTGTGGATACTCTTAAATCATCGGGAATTGAAGTAACCCTCTTTCTGGAGCCGGAATCTTCTCAAATAAATGCAGCGTCAAAACTTGGATGTCATGCGGTGGAAATACATACAGGACGCTATGCTATTTTATGGGATGAGCGTCAGGGTGATTCTCTGCAGGTGGAACTGGATAGAATTGTGAAGGCTGTGCAACTGGGAGTAGGACTGGGTCTTCGGATGAACGCCGGACATGGAATCTATTACCAGAATGTAAAGCCCCTGGCAGCTATCCCCGGTTTGAGTGAGTTTTCTATCGGTCACGGGATAATAAGTAGATCTATATTTTCTGGTCTGGAAGAAGCTGTGCGTGAGATGAATCGTCTTTTGCATTAGAATCTCAATTGTTAATATTCTATGAACCCGGGGACGATACTATTATTAGAATAATGATAGTTGAATTGTTGTCCGGGATCCGAAAATACACCTGTCTTTTTCCAGGAAAAACTTCGTAATTTACTTGTTTCGGATCAAATAATTTATTACTTTTTGCATAAGAAAAAGTCTGAAGAAAACGTTTTCTGTTTGAACTCAATAATAGAAGAGGTATAATTGTAATGCGAGACCGGATGGCTGTGTGGGTAATATGTCCGACCTTTTTTCTATAATTATTGACCGAGTTGGAAAAACCAACGTTTTTAATATCATTCAGGGGACGGTGCCCTCCCGGGATACCCATTTGCAGACCATCGTTGACGATGATCTTATATCCGAATTCCTTACCGAAATTGAACGGCTCAGCAGAATTTCAAACAGCATATCCGATCATGGCGGAGCGCCCAGCATTGATGTTTCCGGCGAACTTCGAAAAATTGGAGAGACATTTTTCCGACAGTTTTTTCCGGAATCGATCCAGGAGAGGTTAACAGACACCTCAAGAGGGTATCTGTTCATGCATGTGGACTACTCGCTTCGAAATATTCCCTGGGAGCTTCTACATGACGGTACCTGTTTTCTTGGAGATAAGTTTTTCGTTGGTAAAAATGTTGCCGGGCTCTGGGTCGATTACAACCGCATAGAGAAAGACCGCCTGCGTGTGCTTATTATTGCCGATCCCACAGAGGACCTTGAATGGGCCAGAGTGGAAGGGGAGGGGTTGTATGAATCTCTTAATGCAGAAGTAAGCGCCGATCGGGTAGATGTGCATTTGATGGTCGGAAAGCGGATATCAAAATTAAGCCTTCTCAATGCTCTCAAGGACCGGGATGTAATCCACTATGCCGGCCATGTACACTCTTCCAGTGACCAGCGCGAATCTGGCTGGCTTCTGTATGGTGATAAAATTCTTCGCGCCAGGGAGATCGAAAAAGCGGGAATTTCTCCTGACCTTGTATTTTCAAATAGCTGCCTTAGCTACCAGTCCGATGCGAAGGAAGGACAATCTATCCCTACCGGTGCACGTTTTAACGATCTGGCCGGTGCATTTTTGAAGGCAGGGATCGCCAATTATATCGGAACTAACTGGGAAATTCGCGACAATAGACGTACATATGATTTCGCCCTTCATTTTTATCGCTCCATATTTGAAGGAAAATCCGTTGGAGAGTCCCTGTTTGATGCGCGTATGCATGCCAGGCGTTCCTTTCCCTCTTTTGACCTTACATGGGCCAATTATCTTCTGCACGGATATCCTACTACAAGGATTATAAGCAGGGGCAGTAAACCGGTCCATGATGCGACACGCAATATTGTTGTTTCCAAGCAGATTGCCGGGGAATACCCCATGCCCATTGCAAGGGAGTATGAAAAATTTCTGGGACTGGCCGACCATACTCCGGCTGCCGAAGAAACGCTGAAAAGTCTTGCAAAAATCATGGAGACAGCAATTGAAACATGCGCCAGTATCGTATTTGGAAATTTGAAATTTCATGATATTCGTGGCAATCTGCCGACTCCGGGAAGTCTGAGCAGTATGCGCGATATTGTTGATCATTTGTTTCAGACTCTGGCAAATCTAAGCTCAATTCAGATTGAACTGGCAGCACCGGGTATGATGGAAGCGCTCAATCATCATCGCGATAGTATTTATAAAATGATAAACTGGGCGGCAGAGTTTCACAATGGATCGTTACCGGCAGATGAGTTTTCCTCATACTCCGTGACATATCAGTATTTGCTGGATAATTTTCTTGGGGATCTCTCTATGTTGCGCCGCAATCTGCTTGTGTATATCCCTGCAGAAGGTGACATCGCTCTGAAGCTTCATGGCGTTCGTGAAGATGAATTTCGCATACTGCCTGCAGAATTTAAAGAACCTGTCTTCAGGGAACGAATAAACCGGTGCCGTGGATCCATTTGCTTTTATAATGGTTCAAGAAAGATAATTTTCTCTCTGGGAGAGTATGCCTGGAGAGATGAAAGCGATGGATCCATTCATTTTAATTTTATAAGCGGTGTTTCCCCCGGATTCTTCACAAAAGAGTGACCCGGCATATTGAGAATTCCTGCGGGGTCTGTAACCTCCATTGCAGCGCCTGCTGCGGAACCTACAATTTACTGCTTCTGAGAGTGCGTTACATGATCTGCTTTCTGCACGCGGACTTGCTATCCATCCAGTTGATCCGGCTGATAGAAGCGCTCCCTACAGGTATCGTGAAAAACAGAATATTCAGGAGAGTTCGATACCCGGGTTTGGTTCCGCGGTTTGAGCCTGCCCATTTGTCAGGTTTATTTCCGGAAAAGTTACTACCGGATGCCTGATTCATCCACAACCTGGTTATGTTTCAAAAATTAGATATGTATCTTTTGCGAGAGGGATCGAGCTGCCGAAGGAGGGGCCCAGCACCACTTTGTTGAAGTAAACATTTATTTATCAATAAAATGAAAGTGGTGCTGGGAGGTCCCTCGGCGGGAGAGCCTGTTTTTGCAGGGGCCCACACCTGCAAAACTCGCCCTTTTTTAAAAAATGCCAGAGCAAAAATTAGCATTCCGTTAGTCATATGTGTAATCTGATGCTTAAACTATGCATTCATGTGAATTCATTAGGCCACTAAAACCGTAAACTGCTTTTCTATGAAGGGAGGGTTGTGTCCCATGGTCCACGGAGAGGAAAAATTGTTACTCAAGCTACACGAACAGACTCCGCAAAAGAGAATCCTTGGAATAGTGGAAGAAGGGCTTACCAGGGGGGATATCTTAATTATTCCCACGGATACCGTATATGCTCTCGTATGTTCCGCGGATCACCCGCGCGCCATAAATGATCTTTATAAAATCAAAGGCATTTCCGAATCACAGCATCTGAGTCTACTTTGCCGGGATGTAGCCATGGCCAGCAACTATGCCTACGGTATTTCCGATCAGGTTTTTCGGTTTATGAAGAATGTAACCCCCGGTCCCTACACGTTCATATTCAAAGCCAACCGCAATATGGATCGCCGTGGCACCGGTAAACGCAAACAGGTCGGAATTCGAATCGTTGATCACCCTTTGCACCGATTGCTGATGGAACAGCTTGACACTCCTCTCGTATCTACTTCCCTTACCACAGACGATGAGTTTCATACCGATCCCGAAGATCTGGAGAGGCTTTACGGGCGCCACGTGGCAGCCGTTGTAGACGCCGGTGTTCTCCCTCTTACATATTCTACGGTTCTTGACTGTTCCGAAGGGGATTTCCGTCTCATACGACGCGGCAAGGGTGATATAGAATCCATCGATATCGTCGAGGACCTCTCGGCAAACGAAGAGTGATATAAATACAGGAGAGAATCAATGGCAGGACATTCCAAATGGGCAAATATCAAACACCGCAAAGGAGCCGCTGACAAAAAGCGCGGTATGGCGTTTACCAAGATATCCAGAGAGCTTATGGTATCCGCTCGCCTGGGAGGCTCTGACCCCGGGATGAACAGTAAGCTGCGCATCGCGATTTCTAAAGCTCGTGCTGTGAATATGCCAAATGATACAATTGAACGTGCCATCAAGAAGGGGGCCGGAGAACTGGAAGGTCAGGTTTTCGAAGAGGTCATGTATGAAATATACGGACCCGGCGGAATCGGTGTCATTGTCGAAGCCCTCACCGATAAAAAATCCCGGACAACTCCCGAAATAAAGTCTCTGCTGAATAAATATAACTGGAGCCTGGCCGAGGCAAATGCTGTTTCCAGACTCTTTGAACGAAAAGGCTATATCGCCGTCGAAACCGGCCTGATAAGCGAAGACGACTTGATGATGCTTGTAGCCGACGCCGGAGCCGACGACCTGCGCACCGGCGATGAATACTACGAAATTATCTGTAATCCCGAAGATTATTCGGCTGTATCCGAAGCGATTGAGGCGAAAGAGCTAAAAACTACCGAATCGGATATTCGCTTTATTCCCATGGACGGTACGGAGATTGTTGTGGATGACCTGGAGACCGCCCAGAAGGTTATGAAGGTCCTGGATCTGCTCGAAGAGAACGACGATGTGCAGGCCGTATACAATAACATGGATCTCTCTGACGAAGTTGCCGATAAAATGGGTGAAGAGGAGTAACTCGCTCCTTACCTGATTCCATGCGCATCCTTGGTTTTGATCCCGGATATGCCATAACCGGCTGGGGAGTTGTAAGCGCCGATCATCCGCGAATTGTCCCCATTGATTACGGCTGCATTCGCACGAAGGCCGGTCTTCCCATGTCGGTACGCCTCAGCGAAATCTATCGTGATGTGGTGGAAGTCATTGCTCGAACTGCTCCTGATCGCGCAGTAGTGGAGAAGCTCTACTTCAGTCAGAATAAGACAACTGCCGGATCCGTTTATGAGGCGCGTGGCGTTATCCTTGCCGCCCTCGGCAGTGCCAGCATTCCCGTTCTCGAGCTCAGTCCTGTTCAGATCAAACAGGCCGTAACAGGAAGCGGCCGTGCTACAAAAAGTGATGTTATAACTATGGTTCAAAAACTACTCGGTATTACTGAAAAAATTTCTCCCGATGATACGGCTGACGCTCTCGGTTGTGCTATCGGCGGACTCTTTGCCGCTGAGTCCGGTTCCATGCTCGATGCCCTGGGAGGCAAGATTTGATAGCCGGTCTGGAGGGGAGTGTGGTCCGGTTTGGTCCGTCCACCGCCTATATCAACTGCTCCGGTGTTGTCTATGAGGTCTATGTTCCCTTGAGTGTTTTTCAGGTCCTTCAGGGTGGGATGCGCGATAAACCGGTTTATCTGCATATCTATCATCAGTTTTACCAGGATGGCCAGAGGCTTTTCGGTTTTCTGGAGGCAGAACAGCGAGAGCTTTTTGCCGCTCTGCAGACCATCAAGGGTCTGGGAAGCACTCTGGCCCTGAGCATTCTCAGTCACATGGACGGCCGAACTCTACTGAGTGTTTGTGAAAGCGGCGATGTGAAGGCTCTTACGAAGATTCCCCGTGTGGGCAAATCCACTGCCGAGACTATCGCCTTTGAGGTGGGCCGTAAGAAAGAGAAGTGGCACAATCTAATACTCTCCACCGGTGGAGAAAAAGCAGCGCCTGTTTCTATGGCCTCACCTGAAGAAGAGATGGCTTACGAGGCTCTGGTACAGCTTGGTTATAAAGAGGCCCAGGTGAAAACTGCCATCGAAAAAATCAAAAAGTCGAATAATATGCCTGATAACGCTTCTGATCTAATCCGGATTTGCCTGGGACATCTTTGATACTCTCCCCGCTGAATAAGGAAAGTGCGGTTTCACTCTTTTTTCGTTGATGGAATCTATTGAGAATTGATATTAGGGAATCCAGTCGTCTTATACAGTAGTAAGCCGGACTGCAGGACAGCGTAGAAACTCAAGCGATGCCGTCGTCCATTTATAAACCATGGTGCATTAATGAATCCTTACGGAAATGCGAAAATTCGGAGCTTAATAGATAATACCGGAGTTGGTAAGATACCATTTCTTACGAACCGGGTATTTATTCTTGTCTATTCCTTTTTTGCATTTCTTATTGTAATCCTTCTTGCAGGATATTTTTATGAACCCAGGGGAAGATCTCTTCCCGCTAACTGGTGGGTTGAATACTCCGAGATACAACTGAATAGTTCAAAGTCTCTATCGCTGCCGTTTTATAAAGAGCTTCCTTTCGCTGCTACCCTTGTAATCTATGCCCCGTCTCATTACAATAAAGGAGATGTGCTTGTCTTTCCCCGTATCTCCGGAAATCAAATCCGGGTTTATATTGAAAAACGATTTGTGGGTCAGATCGGGAGCGATGATATTACCGGAAATCTCTGGGCACATTTCCATACATTTCGTCTCCCGGAAGAGTATGCAAGCCGGACCGTATCGATTAAAGTTGAGATTACCGGAGCTTATGATATTGGCATTCGTGAGATACCCTATATTCTGCCCGAATCGGGTAACAGGTTATTCTTATTTTTAAGTAAGTACATAATCACTCATATATACCCCTTTTCAATCGGTTCATCAGTATTCTTAATGATACTGCTGTTTTTGTATGCATCTGCCGATCAGAGATTGCGAAATGCCTATCTGCTGACTGCTGCCGGTGTAATGTTTGCAGCGATTTATACCTTTGATTTTGCATTTCGTGAGAGCTCCGGTAATCTTGAAAACTATCTACTGATTCGAAAAATCCTGATAGTGTCAAGCCAGCTTGCAGCCTGGTTTTTACTTGCAGGAATGGAGTGGTTTGTTCGGAAACAGATTCCACTCTCAAAGCTGATGTTTGTCGGAACATTTATTGCGGTTGTCGCTGTCTCCATCCAGGGTTCGCTTTATGAACTCGTACCTGTAAGTTATATTTTCGCCTTCGTGATTCACATAAATTTCATGTGGGTTCTATATCTTGCTTATAAAAACAGAAGCAGAATGGTAATTTTTTCATTTGGTTTTTTCCTGTTTACTGCCCTTTATACATTTTTGAACCTTGCCGTGATTCATTATCATGTTATACTCTTGCAATTTGGTTTCCTTGTCGCCCAGTTGGGACTGGGGCTCAACATGATGCAGGAGTACGTAAGGGTCCATGAAGATTTTCGTATGGCTCACAAGAGATCCATGCAGGATCCGCTGACAGGTGCCTCCAATCGCTTTATTCTGGAAGAGGTCTCTTTTTTACCCGATGACTCTGTTGTTCTTGTCGATCTCGATAACTTTAAATCAATAAATGATACCATGGGGCATGATGTCGGTGACCGAATCCTAAAGAGCTGGGTCGAGAGTGCCCGGGAAAATATTCGCGGGGATGACAGAGTTGTTCGTTTCGGCGGAGATGAGTTTATACTGCTTCTCCGTGAACTGGATGATGAGGTCCTTACAAAAATTATGGATCGAATTCATAACTCATTTATTTCTCGAGTTACCGATTTTCCCGTATCCTTTACTTACGGGAGTGAGCGAATCGGTTCCTCTCTATCCGATGCCATTCTTCGCGCCGATAAGAAAATGTATGAGAAGAAGAGATCGAAAGGCGAATAGAATACCTTGTTTTTTGCCTCTTGTCTATCCGTCTATTGTCTGACTGTTATGAAATAGTATATAATTAGAAGGTGTTGGAGTGAATGGAGGATGTGGAGTAATCATAAATGATACTACCTTTAATGAAGGGGATTGGTCTACATTTTAGTCTTGATGCCATATGCGTTATACGGATGGTAATTTTTTAACGATTTTCTTGTGTGTCTTATCTCATTTTTGTTGATATTATAATGTGTTTCGATTATGATTAACTTTCCCTGTCGCGATGGATATATTCAGGGGATAGGATTGGTAAAGATTCTATGAATTTCCATTTGATTAGAGATATCTAATATTTTGCAGACATACTTGAAGAAGGATATTATATGAAAATACAGTTTTCAATGCAAATGGTATTAACTATACTTGTTGCAATCGGAATATCAGGCTGCAAACCCGATACGGAAAATAGCCTGGACGAAATGTATAATATTTATGCATTATTAGCAGCAAACACAGAAAAACAAAATATTACAGACAATGGGAATGGAACAGTATCTGTGATATCCCAGAACCTTACCTGGGCTAAATGCCCTCAGCAAGATACAACTGGCGCAAATTTGTATAATCCCGGTAGCAATGATTGTAGCGGCGGGAGTGCTGGCTTGTTTGATTATTGCAGCGCATCGGACAGCAGTTGCGACAATGGAACCATTTTAAATGGTGCAGGAACCAGCGGAGCATGGAGTACCTGTGCGAATCTCACTCTTACCGGTCGTACATGGCGTGTGCCAACCAAAAATGAATTGAAATCTTTTACAGACGTGGCAACATCAGCTATTTTCCCGGGAACCGTTGGTAGCACTTATTGGTCTACTGATGTTGTTGATGTAACGGGTGCATGGACCGTCGAAATTGATAGCCTTTTTTCAGATGGAGGCCTGGCAGCGGTTACTGGTTATTTAGTCAAAAATAAGACCAGCACAAACTCTGTTCGTTGCGTTTCGACCGGGATATAATTTACAGTGTCTGGGAACATTCCAGGATACAATTTTTCTGTGCTGCAAATCAGCGAAGAACCGCCGATACATTCATGCAGATGCACACCTGTTTCAATTGAATGCATCCTTGCAACTCTCTGCTCATATAACCAGAGTGATTTGTTGATCATGGCGTCGCCGGTGGAGTATATGAAAAAAAATTTCCCCCGAAAAGACTAATCAAGGGGTCAACAGATTTCTTCAACATACACTTGATTTCTTGTTTACTACAAATTCAATATCAATACGTGGCATGTCAGGGTTTAATTCATTGATATTGAGTATGACAACAATTGTAAGAATCGTATTCTTAATTATTGTCATACTTATATTTCATCTCAATAGCTATTTTACTCTCACGAGTAGCATAGTCCTGCCCCATTGCTTTGTTTGTCCATACGGGGAGACCATAAAGAAAACTGGAATATGAAATAAACCATCCATGGCCCCTGGTGAAATTTCCATAATAACGTTCCTGCTCGATAGAAAATCCAATCGTAATTTTATCCCCCATATCTCTTTCAAGGTTTGCAGACCAGAAGTATCCGGCTCCATTTCCATAATCTGTCGCATTCAATAGTGTGTATGTGTGGATTATCTTATCCGTATCCAATCCATATTTAACTCCAGCATTTAAGTCCATTCGAATCATTTTGCTCAGGGCGAAATGATATCCAGCTGATAGATGCATTCCATAACTATTATATTTGTATCTTGAAAAAGTGCCTGGAAGCGCAATTATCCCGAAATTCGGTAGTTCTATTATACTATTTTTTTTTGACAAACCATTAATACTATAAATCTCACCCCAATCGCCTGTTAGTTTCAAACCCACATGCATACCCTCGCCAATATTCTTTTCAATTTTATGGAAAGGATACCAATCTATTGCAAAATACTCACTTCGATAGCTTACTTTGCTCTCCCCGATGCCTTCAATGTAAATGCTATAATTTGGAATGAAATTTTGAGTCAGGCTGTCTCTTACTGCAAAATTTGATAAATCAATTCTGGGTTTGGTCCTATTGCAGGTATAACAGGCATAATCAATATCATAAGCTTTACCGGCGCTATATCGACTTGCGGAGGCACCGAATCCTGCTTTCAGAATCACATTATCGAATGCGTAAGAAATATTTATCGCAGGTATCTTTTTTTTGATGGGGAAGATAAGTGTAGAACCATATATCTTGCCATTTTCTAAATTCCGCAAATTTACAGTTTCCCAGCTGCGCATCCCATTTGAATATTCATAACTCAGTCCAAAGGAGAGTGGATTTGCGTAAAGCCCTGTCGTCGCAAGCAAGGTTGTTATCACAACTATACTATATATATTTTTCAAATCCATTCCTTTCACATCGCTGTTTGTAATAATCTTTGATATCGAAGCATATAGACCAGAATATTTCATTATTATAGAAAAATTCTCGGCAGGTACAAGCCATTTTCAGACCTATATGCAACTTAAATTTTTTGTCATTTTTTATCTACGGTATTATTAATTATTTCAATTCCTGGTCACCGCTAATTCTTCAAGAAGCAAATTACAACCCGGGAATGTTCTCTCTGTAAAATGTTTCTTGCGCACTTGTGTATGTGGCCCTATTATGCTCTCAAAGCGGGGTGCGCGAAATTTAAGGAATATCTGAGTCCGGAAATGGCTCGTTACTTCGGATAACTCCGCATTATATCCCTTGATAGTGTATTACGGGCGGAATTTGTGATCGTTTTTTACAGAATTTTTCCGATATCCGGAGTCACAGAATACAGGGAACATTCCCGGAATAAAATATTAAACTGGTTGAATAATGAATATTTTAAAAAAAAGTCCGATAGGTTTCCTCCTGGCAATA
>JBNKQE010000143.1:0-11222 GCA_050295715.1 Leptospirales bacterium | reverse complement strand
ACCGGACAGGGATGTCCGCTTGCTCCGATAATGGGCGGACTCCAATTTCTCAATCACATAATACGTGGTGAGTAGTTTCAATTATTTTTCAATAGCTAATCTGTATGCAAAAAACGTCAAAATAATTGTAATTGGTGCAAATATTAGCTTTTCAGCATTAACATCCGATGCCAGATTTCCAATAGTATTTAATATTAAATATCCAAATACAAACCATACACCGACATTTATTAGCTTATTGATTTTGCTTAATTTTAAGTAGCCAATTTTCGCTGCAATAATGATTATGAAAACTAATGTTACAAATACTGCTACTAATTCCAAAGTGATTAAATTAGCTGATGAATTTTTAATCTCTCCACCCCAAACGATATCAGATGGAACAACCCCAAATAAAATTAAAACATGAAATATTTCCAATAGCACCATTGAAATTAAAAGTATGTTGCCAGCCAGTCTTGCGCTTACCAATTTTTTCACTAACATTACTCCATTTTATATATTGTTTTTTCCGGTCGGCTTCAGGTATTCCTGTTACTTCATCATAATACTTTCAAATACAGGATTGCTGTCACTCTTTCGAGTCGGCGATAATGCCACCTGGGCCCGGATCAAGTGATGGTGCCATGGCTGCATAGTATTGAATCAGCTCCGGTGATGTGGCACGGATGCTCTCATCGCTTACTTCAATGATGCCTCTTGTCTGCAGAACTTTGATTCCGCGCCCGGCGATCTCTCCTGATTTTCGCGTAAGATAGTTTCCCGGTCTCTCCACTACAAAGTCTTCAATATAATTCATCAAATCGAATTCCGAAACAACCAGATCATTTTCCAGAAGAATTCGGGCCACTATATGTCCGGGTAATACTCTCATGTTCTTTTCCCATTGATCCGAGAGGCGATAGGCAATGGAGAGTGCCGGGGATTCATGGTCCATATGAGCGGATACATTTATGGGTTCGCAAAAATCCATATACACATTCTGGCGATACTTTATATATTCATTGAACGGTGGACTTTTAGCATCCTTGCTGAAATACTCATCTTCAGGCACAATCTCATAAGATATTGTAATAGGGACAATTATGATTTCGCTGCCCGTATTGCGATAGGCATCCACCGCTGTGGAGAGGAGTCCTGTTTTAACGGAAGCAAGCCCACCGGTGCGGCTCCTGGTTCCTTCGGGGAAAACAAGACTGGGAATCCCCGCTTCCAGCATCATCGTGGAATACTGCCCAAGGCATTCAAGATAGAGTATGTTTCGTGTTCTCTGCCTGTCCACAGCATACGCACCCAGTGATTTCAGAATCCAGGAGCGAAAGGGATTGCTCATCAGAATCTTCCCGGCTGCATATCTTGGCACTGGAAGTCCCAGTGCGTTTAGTCCGAAAGCAACTTCAACGCTGTCCAGATGTGACTTATGGGTGGGAGCATAAAAGACATTGTAGCGCCCGGAGAGTCTTTTCACTTCATCCAGGTGACCTCCAATATGCGGAACGGCAGAACCGCTGCGAAACCCCCCGAGCACTCCTCTCACAGGTTTTAGCACCTTTATCAATGCCTCTCGAACGCCCGGTTGATATCTGTCAGAAATCTCTTTTACGTAGAAATGAACCAGTTCTTGAATGCGGCTGCTTTCAATCCCTTCTTCCGCATCGCGAACAGCCTCCCAGAGACGAATTTCTGTATCCAGTTCCTGCCGGAGGTTTTTATGCAGACTTTTTGAATGCCTTTTTCTGCGTTCCAGCTGTGAAAGTATCTGGGTTGACTGCCGCTTGATTCTCCTGGTCATTCCGCGAGAACCGTCGATCTGAAACAGTACCCGTTTTTCAAGAATGCTTGCAAAATTTTTGCCCGAGGCATAATTCATTCCGGCTTTCTTTTCGGCCACAGGCATAATTGCCTGGCTTTCGCTCTTAGGAACTCCGCAAACATGCAGTATTGATTCCGGCGCTTCTTTTCTGACAAGCACGGAGTAAATAGTGCTGTAAAGAGGGACTGCAACATTGTTCTCCCGGGCAAGCTCAAGAATGGAGGAGAGAGCAATAACACCTTCTGCGATATACTGACTCTGCAACACCTCTTTTTCAATAAAACGTGAGGGATTGATAAAGAGTTCCAGTTTCTTGATCATCCCAGGACGATCCTCACCTGATAAAAGCCTGTGAACAAAACTGACTCCATACTGTCTGTTGCGGCTGTGCGAACTCACAGAAACGGTAATAAGATCAGACAGCCCACCACGGCCAATAAGGTTTTTTTCGCTTACACCGAGTTTCTTCCCGAGAGTAAACATCTCCTGAAATCCGCTGCCGATCAGTTCACCCATAGCATTGTCTCCGCAATAGGGAAGGCTCAATAGCATACCTGCGGCAACCGCGATGGGATTGCTCAGAACCCCGGCAATTTCAGATCCGGCCGGATCGTCGGATATCTCCACATGAATTCGCGGAGTTTCCAGAAGTTCCTTCAGCTGATTCGCCCGGCTCTCATTCTTACAGGCCAGATTAAAAAAACTGTGCTCCCCCTTATGGAGTTCCGGCAGAAGTGTAGGTCCGTTAGCGATCGCTACTACAAGATCTTTAAATCCGTTCATCTCCGTGTATTTTTCAACAAGAGAGGAAAAGCTTATTACCCCGTATCGCCTGCGTGTACCGGAGGAAACGATCCCTCTTGAAAAAAGGATAATATTATGAGGTTTACTCCGATCGAGCCTGTTCATCAATTGCTCGATGACTTCTTCTGCCTGGTGAGACTGAACGGCAATAAGAATTGTCCAGGTGCCGCTTTGAAACTGATTGTATCCTGTAATCGGATCCACATTCCCCGGGAGCGGAGGTGTGTCCAGTGCCGGCTCTTTGATAATTCTTGACTGTGCAAGCTCACGGTGTTTGTCCCTGTCTGCAATCCAGAGACTGACTCGTTCCACCTTGCGGGCAATTTGAAGTGTAAGGATATACCCGAATCTTCCGCCACCCAGTACAGCTACATTATGTCCGTTGCCAGTTGCATCATTCATAATCATATACTTTTTATATGCGTTTTTGCGTAAAGCTACTATTAACGAAGGCAGGACCGTCTAATAGACTTTCCGTCCCGGTTTGTGCATAGATTCTACAACTCTGTAGATCTCTGCCTCTACAAAGATTTTCATTAAATCTTTATCCAGACGGTTTTCTTTAACTTCACTCCAGAGAATGTCAATTGCCCTATCTACCGGTACTTCCTTTTTATACGGCCTGTCTGTGGCTGTCAATGCATCAAAGATATCAGCTATTGTCATAATACGGGTCTGTACGGATATCTCATTTGCTTCCAGTCCGAATGGATATCCGGAGCCATCAAGCTTTTCGTGATGACCGAATGCTATATCTGGAATCTTTCCAAGGTCTTTTGTCCATGGGATCTGTATTAAAAAATTGTATGTATTGCTGACATGGAGCATGATCTGCATTCTTTCATTCTCATTCAGGCTTCCCTTCTGAACGGAGAGACTGACAAGCTCATTGTCAGTTAGAAACGGATAGACTCTTCCATCTTCCAGTTTTACTTTCGTATGGATATACTCATGAAGCTCCCCTTCAACACTTGCATCAAGAATTGTCGGTCTGTTGGCTATCTCAACATTACTCAGCATACGTTTGTATCGCTGACGACTTTTCGCCAGATCAGCATCCAGATTGGCTTCATACGAAGGAAATCCGGATGAACCAAATTCCTTCAAATACTCTACCTTTCTTTGAAGTGTCCGAATCTCTTCCTGCTTGCAGAGCAATTCACAGCGCCACTGAATATTTTCAAGCTCGTGTTCATAGAGCTTGTTCGATTTTATGAGAACGTGTTCCCTTACACCAACCTTTCCGAAATCATGAAGCAGGGCGGCATATCTTATTTCGCGGATCTGATCAACAGAGAAGCTGTTCAGCTTGAAAATACCATCCGAAACTCTATCCACAGTCTGCGCCATTCCAACACATATCTCCGCCACGCGAAACGAGTGTCCCGATGTAGTCGGATCCCTCTGCTCTATAGCAGATACCGAAGCCCTTACAAATCCCTCGAAAAGTTTTTGTATGCTTTGTATAAGCTCATTGTTTTCAATGGCAACGGCAGCCTGTCCGGCCATAGCAAAGGCAAGTTCCTGATCGCGATCTGAAAATGATGTTACTCCTCCTCCTCTCATCCGTTCCAGTGTCAAGGTTTCCGAAGGATCCACCTGCCGGTTTATCAGCTGAATTACTCCTATTACATCGTTATGATGGTTCATCATTGGAATGACCATCATGGACTTTGAATAATAACCGTGTTTTGCATCAAATTCATTGTTGAATTTATAATCTTCCTGACCGGTCAGCTCATAGACATTATCGATAACAAGCAGTTCCCCCGAGTATGCCACATAGCCTGCTATAGAGTTTTTATTTATAGGAAGAACAAATTCATTGGTTTCCAGGTTCAAAGATGATTTCTTAAAACGGAGCCGCAAGGGACGTCCATCTTCATTGCGTTCCGCAATATAGATTGAGCCACTGTCGGCTCCAACGATTTCCCTGGCATGAAGCAGGATAAGCTCCAGCAGTGTATCAAAGTCTCTTTCACTCGACAGAGACTGCCCAACCATGGTAAGGCGCTGAATCTCCTGGTAACTGTGCCCCAGTTTATCAAGCAGTCCCAGCCTATCATTTTGTATCTTAATTTGATCGAGTGTTGTACGGACCACATCTGCAAGCATGCTTCCGCTTATATCAAACGGGAGGATCAGATGAATCAATCCCTCAAGTCGACTGTCATAACGTTCCCGGCTCTGCTCCTTTTCCGAAAGGACAATAAGCTTCATATGACTTATCTCATGCGTATAAATCCAGGCCAGGACCTCTTCCGTGCGGCCAATCAGCATGGAATCCGAAAGTATAATACAATAATCCTCTTCTTTTTCTGTTACAATGGTAGTTTTCAGGGCATTTTCCAGGTCGATGACGCTGATTCCTTTATCTAAAAAGCCATTGATTCGGTCTGAAAAAAGACCTGGAATAATGCATATACCCCTGGAAGTAATATTTTTTACAGGACTACCTGTTTTCATGTGTTCCTATCTCCCGGTATCCCGGCATTATACTACTAATTTATACTCTTCAGGCAACTTTGCGATCATTCTTTTCACATTATATATCTGTAGAAAACCTTTTTTTGAAATTGAATACGGCCTGGATTCTCAGGCATTCCGGTTGACATTGCATAGGCCAAATCGAACATGATCCGAAAAATAGGGTGTCGATCTTAAAAAAATTTATTACTCTGTTTTAGCTGTTGCTCATGAAGGATTCTCTCAGCAGTGACAGCACAACTCTACAGTATTTGACGGTGAACTAAATGTTTTTCCTGAAAAAACTGAGCCAGTACATAACAGGAGCTGTGCAATACGATGTTTATTTCCGTTTGCAAGTCCAAAATTCACAGAGCCACGATTACCGAGGCAAATCTCAACTACAAGGGAAGCCTGACAGTTGATGAAGACCTGATGGATGCTGCCGGACTGTATCCCTACGAAAAGGTGCATGTTGTTAACATAAACAATGGAGCCCGTTTTGAAACCTATGTAATCAAAGGGGAAAGAGGCAGTGGTGTTATGTGCCTGAATGGCGCCGCAGCCCGTCTGGGACAACCGGGCGATCTGATCATTGCGATAACCTACGCCTTTTTTGACTCTTCGGAGATGAGAAAAGACTATGAACCTATTGTGGTTCATGTGGATGACTCCAACCGAATTACCGAGGTTACAAAAAACCCCGAAGCACTTCTGGAAGTTTAATGCAGGAGTAAAGTTATGACTCAATCTATGCCTGCATCGTTTGAGGACCTGATTAAAACTCACAGGCTTCCTATTCTTGTCGACTTCTGGGCCGAGTGGTGCGGCCCATGTCGAATGGTCTCTCCTGTTGTTGAAAAACTGGCGGCGGAATGGAAAGGAAGAGTAACTGTCATTAAAATCAACACGGATCAAAAACCACAGATTGCATCCCGGCATGGTATCAACTCCATCCCCACGATTATTCTGTTTAAGGATGGACAGGAAGTGAAACGCGTACAGGGAGCTCTTCCGGAAGCAAGGATGCGAGCTGCGTTTGCGTCTTATATATAAATGACAGATTTACCCACCGGCAAAAATAATTTGAGCTCATTCATTTACGGCTTTCGGAGCTTCTTTGACGGGCTTTCTATGCTTCGTGAGTATTCACTGCACAGGTATGTAATTGTGCCTGCCCTCCTCAGTATGATTACATACGGATTCCTCTGGTATTATTTATTCGGTTTCGTGACAGAGCTTATCGCCTCCACCCTCTCCGGATTCGGATATTCTCCGGAGGGATTTATGGTTTTTGTTTTAAGCGTTGCAGGTTTCTTTGCGGCGGGGCTTCTTGTTATTCTTACTTACAGACTTATTGCAGCTCTTGTTGTTGTCCCCTTTCTCGGCCCACTTCTTACCCGTGCAGAAGTTATTCTGATTGGCAGGACTCTGGACACCACACTTGCACAGGATATTCGCAATACCTGGCTTGGAGTTCTTGTTGGATTGCAGTTCTCTGTGGCCGGTATAATAATATGGATCTTTTCATTATTTCTTGGACCTCTGCAGCTGCCCATCGTCGCTCTTGCCGAAAGCTACTTTCTGGGCCGGCAGGCTATGGACTATGTTTATGAAAAAGAGACCGCAAACCTTTCAGAACGCTCGAACATCGCAAAGTCAAACCTGGCATCCATCATGGGACTGGGACTTGCCTTTTTTCTCTTTCTCTGGATTCCTTTCATAGGTGTATTTCTCGGACATGCTGCCGGCGTATGCGGAGCGGCAATCCTCAGACATGGAAAAAACGAAATGATGCTCACTCATCGAGTAAAGTAACTTCTCTTCGTAACACTCACATAGAAAGAGCGAGCAAACTGACGGAGTAACTTTCAATTATCCTCGGTGATTATTGGTTATCCAGAAGCAGACGAACATAACCCTCTCTACCTGACATGACAAACAGCGAGAGCGCAGCAATTTCAAATCCTCACGCTGCCAGTGCTGCCCATTTTCGTTCATCGTACCAGTATGGAGAAAGACCAGGAAATAGAAGATATATACCAATGATATTTACAGTTCATTGTCCCGGAGTCCGACCTGGGCTCTTGCGTGCTGGATCCATTCTTTCTGTATCTCCAGGCACTTCGCATCACCCTCTTTCGGTGACCATTCGGCAAACTCTTTATCCGATGCAGGCTCATAGGGTCCAGGCTTGACTTCATATATAACAGCGCTTTCCCCCAGGACTATAAGTGTGTGCCAGGTTCCAGGCAGAATATCGATTCCGACAGGGAATTTTTTCTCCCCCACTGGCTCCCCCAGTATATGACTCTCCTGAATACTCCCGTCATCATTGAATATTATAAATGCAATATTTCCTCTCAACACAACAAATGACTCATCTTTTGGCGGATGAGTGTGTCTGTGCGCAGCAACAAAAGTGCCCCGTAACATTACATTTAAAAAACGGTGCATTGTATCATCCAGGCTTCTGTGAAAATTATAGTTGATCCTTCTGCGAGGTGATTGCTCGGCTTTACTCAGGAGTTCAGAAATAAGCTCTTCGGTAATTAACTGCACATTTTTTCCTGGTTGATTTTCAGTATTCATTTAATCATCAATGCAACCCGACAGACAGCGGCAACCATTTTCAATGAAGCCAGGGAAAAAGGGTGCGATCAGAGCCCCCCTCTGTTTTTCTGTCCCTGTTGGTATACTCCGGAGGAATTTCATGTCAGAGACAAACGGCACGAATCTAAACTTTCAACCCTACAATCCTGATCAGTCTACTGCATCAGCCAGCGGTATCGAAATAATTTTCGAAGAAGAAAATCCCTATGGAAGCCTTGTCGCCTCCCTCGAAAATGATGGGCGTACGATTTATCTCTATCTCAATCCGACCGTCGATCCTTCATTCCAGCCGCGTGCAGTCTGGATACGAAACCTCGTTCCTGCTCCGGAGGATACGGATCGTGAAGCCATGCGCCAGGGAGTTGCTCCTCGAATCAAGAAAACTGTCTGTAAGCATCCCGATGGGCTTCCTCCTATAACCCCGGAAGAGGTTGAGTTTGTCTGGTTTCAGGAAGGAAACGGAGTCGCACTATTATTAAACGGAGAGCTTGAGGCTCTCCTTCCCCCCTGGTCCGGATCAGAAGGAATATTCGGTTATTCCAAACAATCACTGGGTAAAGATGTGGGAACAATTCCCTTCCCTGTGGACTCCAAAGTTCTGGAAGATCGTATTCAAGAAAGCCAGGAGTTCTGGAAATCCCGTGATAATGGGAAATACTGGGATGCCTACAAAGATCGCATGCTTGCACATTACGAAGAAGTTTTCGGAAAACATACAAATTACTTTGCCGTCCAGAGTCTCAAACCGCCCATCGCCGCAGTAGTGGAGTTTCAACTGGGTGAAAATGATTATGTTTATGCGACAATAGGTATGTCATCACAGAACATGCCGGGCGTGGAGTCCGTAATGAAGGATCCACAAAATCATTTGCGCATAGAGCTTATGACAAGAAGAGGCGATCGCCCAGAATGGCTGCCCGGTATAATGGGAAATCTGGCCCTTCATCCCTGGAGATCCAACAATTTCTTCTCTCATGGACATAGCTATGAGACCGGCTACGCATCCTATGAAAAAAGCAACATTCTGTTAACGTCTAAATACAGTGACCGTATGATCCCGGCACCCGGGGCTATGGAAGTGGATGGATTCCCTGTCAGCTTTTTGTTTGCCATCCCTCTGGATAACGAGCAGATGAAAGAGTTAAAGGAGAAGGGGAACAGGGACTATCTTGAACAACTATTGAAAGAGAATGGTGCAGAATAATCTAAATCTCAGGTCAGTTGTCACGATGTTTTGTCTTTACAGCAGGCCTGGAATTCTTTTTGCAATAACTTATACTCATCGGAAACATTGAAATACCAGTCTTCCATTTTTGATCGGCTTCAAATAAAGTCCTTTTATATATACTATAAAAGCCTCTCCTGCCTCCCATTAACAGATACGACACGATCAATAAAATCGGAGAAACTGAGAAGTCGCGCTCTGTCAGCCTCTTTGCAGTAACTGTGATAGCGATCCGGCATAACAAGGATCACTCCAGCCTCATCCATCTCACGAAGCTGAGCTGATGAGATCCCCTGTTGCAGAGTAAACAGATACTTTGTTGTTGTTCGTGTTTCATTAAGCACCTGCCTCCATCTATCTTTGCATGTAGTTTTTGCAGCCAGAAAGAACAAATTCTCCCGGGGAAACCCGGCATCGTTATACTGCTCGATCCCCGGGAAAATAAAATCAGGCCTTGTCCCCTCTGACGTAACTCCGCCATGAGTGTGAGAAACGCAGAACCGATCGAGTACATATTTAATATGATTCTCAAGAGAACGCCCGGCTCTGCTCTTGCGGCGATTGTTGATCTGCAACGATACGGAGAGAAGTTTATCAAGGCTGGGAAAGGGTTTTACAAGATATTTCTCATAATGTATTTTTTCGATATATCTGAATAAAGAATATTCTATGTGAATAAGATCGAGTATTGCTCTGTCGGGGGATGGCAGTTCTCCTATCCCGTAAAGATCTTCAAAAATTCGAATTGTATAGTGGGCGAGTTTTTCCGTTTCCGGGAAAATTTCTGCCGCATCAACAGGGAAGGCTTTTAGATAAGGAAGAAGTCTCTCGTCCCAGTCGAATTGAATCAGGGAATTTGTCTCTGCTGCGGAGAGACCAAAAAAATTCAAAATCGCATCAATATCATCGCTGTCTTCAACAGCCCAGGCTCTAAACGCATCATCCTTGCGCGTTAGAACAAGCAGACTTCCAAGATATCGCTCTTCGTGTCCCTTGAAGTATCCGACAGCTCCAGTAAGGCGGTATTCATTTCGCGACTTTTTCCCGTACCAGATAAAACGTGATGTCGATTCGTAAGATCCCGGCCACTTTATCTTAACATTTCTCTCTTTGTTTTCACCATCTTTTCCAGCTGAATCAAAGAAAAGCGGCCAGCACTCGGAACATAAGTATATTCCTGACTGGTGTGATCCGGTAAGCTGCAAATCATTGGCGGATAAGAATTTCAAGTATGTATGGTCGGATGATGAGGCATCCAGCAGGATGTCCTGGATACGCGGACGTTCTTCGTATATTAAATACTGCAATTTTGCTACTCCCCGTATACTGGGGGAAAAATAAAATTGATACCGAAAATGTGCCCGGAAGCGAAAATCTCAGCCGGCGGTTTGCCAAAATTTTTTCCATTCAACACATCGACACAGGCTTGATCGACTGCATACTGCCCCATACTCGATACAACCCGAACATCCCTCACAATGCCGTCAAAATCGATTGAAAAAAGCACCTTAACGGATTGTGCTTTTATTGGCTGACTCACGACAGTTCCTGCAAAATCTCTGTAAGCGTAATTAAGACCGGGAGGAGCAAATGTCTCCTGAATTTTCCGCAACATTTTCTGAAAGTAGCGAAAACCCGCCATCTCTCTGGTTGGCACTGCCAGTCCCCCGCGATCATCAAAACGGAAAGCGAAATCCTGACGAAAGTAATAATTTGCAGGTATCTTAAAATCCTGTTCCGACTGCTCTCCCTCCTGACCGGAAGAAGACATCTGCGGCGATACTTTTCGTTTTCCGTTACTGTCCCCACGATTACTGTCGGACTCATCCGGTCGGTTTTGCTGCCGCGACCTTTTCCCGTTGCGGTTCCCGATTCTGCCCGGCGTAACGGGAGAAAGAGTATCATAAGCTGTTAGCGTATGAAATCCTTTGCGATCCGTAATGCCGCCCCGTCCTTCTACGTTCTTATCGGATAATGCACGAATTCGTTCCGTTTTAATTTTCTCGTCATCAAGCTGCTCGATTAAAACCGGATATGTCTGACTTTGCTCAGCGTGCAGAGGGGCCTCCGTTGAGAGGATAAGAAATCCATTATTGGACCTTGAAAAAATTGAATCCGCAAGAATAAGTGATGCAAACAGAAACACGGGAACGGAAGCTCCGATCAGGCGACTATCGTCCGGTCCCGGCAATACCGGAGTTTTATGGAAAATCCGATTTATATTTTTGAATAATTTAGAACGCAGCAATTTCTTACCTGGAGCAGCTCAATGATTCCATATCACCGGAGGAATTCAGAGAA
>JBNKQE010000142.1:0-11255 GCA_050295715.1 Leptospirales bacterium | reverse complement strand
CCATCCCTTTCACCGGCAGGGGC
This sequence comes from Leptospirales bacterium, assembly GCA_050295715.1. GTDB lineage: Bacteria > Spirochaetota > Leptospiria > Leptospirales > Leptonemataceae > JBNKQE01. Next base: position 11,232 of record JBNKQE010000142.1, on the reverse strand, counting down.
CACGTACTACAACGATACCAGCATGAGCATCAGCAGCGCTGGTTCCACAGACATCTATTACACTACCGACGGATCCGATCCCGATTGTTCCCCCACAGGCACACTCTATGCGGGTCCCGTGACCGTGGACGGAAGTATTACCGTGTCCGGAACCGTAACGGTGAAGGCCATCGGCTGTGCTGCCGGGGTCAACCCCTCTGCGGTGAACCAGACCACCTACACCATGCTGGTGGATACGCCGGTGATTTCCCTTGCGGCAGCGACGGGGCAGATGGATTTTTCCAATACGACGACGGGCGATACCCTCTACTACACCACGGATGGGTCCACACCCACCTGTGCCAGTACTACCTATAGCGCCGCCTTCACCTACCCCTCCAGCGGGACCAACCCCTCTACGGGAAATACGGTGAAGGTGATCGGTTGTAAGACGGGTTATCAGGATTCCCCTGTGGTGACCTACGCCGCAGTGACCACACCGGCCGTCACTCTTGAGAACCTCATTAATAACGGCCCTGTGCGAACGGGATTCCTTATGGGAACGGCCACAGCCCCCGACAGCCTCATCGACATGGACAGTGTTTACGTAAGCCTGGACGGGGGAGCCTACTCCGCGGCGACGGTCTCGGGCTCCGGCGCGAACCTCACCTGGAAGTACCAGCTCCCCACGGGAGCCAGTACCTGGAAGGAGGGGTCCTCCCACACCATCCGTGTCTACAGCCGTAACAAGGCGGGGATGACATCGGCCATCACCGCGGTGACGGTGACCAAGCGCAACAACGCCGATGTGGACGGGGACGGATACCCCGAGATTGCCTCAGGTGGTGACAACTATCATTTTTATAGCACCTATCCCAATGTCTATTTGATCAAGGGCGAGAAGGGGGCGATGGGCACCAATGTCCAGGTCATTACCAGCACCATTTTCAATTCCACATTTGGCTACGCAGTGGGCCTGGGGGATGTGAACGGGGATGGCTACGGTGACCTGATCGTCAGCGAACCCGAGACAGGCAGTGGTATGATTTATGGATATCTGGGATCGGCAAGCGGGATCACCGCCGTCAATGGAAGCGGCTACTCCTTCCGGATTGTCGAGAACGTTACCAACTACCTGGGATATGATCTCCTTGTGGCGGATACGGATTTGGATGGGATCGATGATATTATCACCACAATGCGATCGGGGTCCAATATGGCCCTGGTCTTCAGCAAACCGGGAACCCTCTCGGGCAGCTACAACCGGAGCGATCCGGTCGTAGCCCCCCTCACCACGACCATAACCGTATCAAACCTTCTCAATGTCCTGGCCTATGCGGATTTCAATGGCGACGGATACAGGGATTTAGCTGTGGGGCTGTGGCAAAATTTATCATCGGGAGGGGTGGAGTTTTTCAAAGGGACCGCCGGGGGGATCAACCCCACTGTAGAGGCCAACTCCATCAGCGGCCCGGCGGTCTATAAGATGGCTGCCGGTGACCTGGATCAAGACGGCAAGTCGGATCTGGTCTTGTATAACCAACCAAATCACCTGGTCTATACCTATCAGAGCGGCGCAAACTTCGTATTTACACAGGAATATAATGGTTCCCAGGATATGGTCCATCTCCGGCTGGGCGATGTGGACGGGGATGGAGACCTGGATGTGGCAACCCTGGACAATGTATCCAAAAGTTTCAAAGTGTATAAAAATAAGTACAACGGCATCCTTCCTTTTAACCAGTTGTTCGATCTGACTACCCCTGATGATTCCTATAGCTTGCCGGGATATCCCGGGTATTGCCCCGGCATCATCATTGATGATCTGAACATGGACGGCACGACCGATCTTCTCATAGGATCACAAACCGATAACAGCCTCTACTTTTTTGCGGATTCGGCGCTTGGAGCGCCCGTCACCATCGGCAGCGGGAATGTCTGCATCGGTTGGTCGGCTACGAATTGATGGGGGCTGTCCTGATCAGCTTCTTGCAATACAGTATGTGTTGCCACCTGCGTATTTTTGTTAGAAATTGAATAAGGGTCTTTTGTCGACAGCATCCTCGCGTCTATTTGTCAGTCAGTCAGTCAGGCTTGATTGATCGAATTCTGATAGTATATAAAAATGGATTCGAAACAATTGACTGACTGGATTCAACAAGTCTTTGTTGTGTCGCCCACGGTATTGCATACCTGAAAAATCATCATCTCCAAAAACTACTTAACCTTAATTAAACGCGAAGCGACGAAAAAAAGTCCCGCTCAATTGATTCGGACAGTAGGCGCCATTGTGCTGTATTGAAAAAAGTCTCACTCGATTGATTCGGACGACAATCAAGACTATTGATGATAGATTCATGCTGAAAGATGGTCGCAATTACGAGTCAGGCATCATGGCTGGATAAAATTTTCAGACAGATTAATTGTTAGTTATGCTACCAACTGCAAATTTCGCCGGTGGAATTGTAATAAATGTAATTCGCAATCATTCAAGGACTTTATCGACCGTTTTGATTTTGAAAAGTTAAAAACCACATGTTTATGTGATGGTGAAGTATAAAATTTAATGATAATCGCGTGGATGGTTTTTGTTGAAAGATGGTATGAAACAAATCCTGAAGTTGTGCAGTGTTCGCTGCGAAAGTAGCGATACTGGAATGATAAATATAAGTATAACGAATATAGAGATTAAGAACTGCCTGCTCTGATTTGTAGATGGTCTCAGGCAGATGTTATAAGAAATGAAAATAAGAGGATATGAGATGAAAGCAAATATAATACGAACAATATCTAAAAAGATTCTGCAGTTCTTTCTCTATATAGTGATTCCTGTGGTTCTCTTTTCGTGCTCTTCTTCGGAAAGCGTGGAAATGAATGGCCTGGCGTTGTTTTCCCTGCTGAATCAATCAGGCGCTTCTGATGAGACCACCACAGACACAACCGTACCCGGTGACGCATCGGATCTGTCCATAACCACGATCGGAGCAGGTAGCATATCTTTGACCTGGAGTGATCCAGCAGACAGCGATCTGGATCATATGGAAATCAGTGTGGAGCCCGCAGATATCACGACTGTTTCGGTGAACAAAGGTGCGGGTAGCGTGACGTTATCAGGCCTGAATACGGACACCAACTACACCTACACCATCAAAGCAGTAGATGATTCGGACAACTCATCTGCGGGAGTCTCCGCCATGGCTTACATGCCGGCAGCTTCCACACCGGTTACCTTTATCAGCGGTGACAGTGATGTGAACGATCTGCATACCATTCTTCAGGATGATGTGGATTTAGCGACGGGAGGCTACTACATTCTTGGTAAGGATATTGATCTGAACAAATATGCAGGTGACTGGGCTCCTGTTGGCGATGGGGTCACATCCTTCATCGGTACCCTGGACGGGGGTGGGCACACCCTTTATACTATGACAGTATACAATAGTGTAGCAGGGACCAATTATCAGGGTTTTTTTGGTTCCGTTGGCGCCACGGGAACCGTTCGCAATATTACCATGGAAGATGTGAACATTATATCTGGGCAGGATTACACAGGTTCTCTGGTTGGATGGAATGAGGGGGTCGTGAGCGATTGTATTGTTTCTTCCGGAGAAGTCATTGGCAGCTATGCCGGGGGACTTGTGGGATACAATGTGGGAACCGTGAAGAGGGGTCGTGCGAATGTGGCAATGGAAGGTGGACACTACATGGGCGGGATCGTGGGTTACAATACCGGAAGTGTCAGCGACAGTCATGCCACCGGCAATATCGGCGTGGCCTCATCAGGAAGTGACAATCAGGGTGGACTTGTGGGATACAATAACGGCGGAACGATTGAGAAGAGTTCGGCCACCGGAAGTGTGAAGGCTCGTAATTATGGCGGAGGATTTACGGGATTCAATAACGGGACTATCAGCGAGAGTTTTTCCACCGGTTCGGTAAGTTGCTCCGATATGATGTGCGGGGGGTTTGCTTCCGGCAATATGGGAACCTTAAAAAATAGTTATTCTCTGGGAGATGTCTCCGGAACAACCTATGTCGGAGGATTTGCGGGATACAATGTATCTACCATAGAGAATAACTACTCCAGCGGCGCTGTAAGCGGCACCTCCAATGTTGGAGGATTTGTGGGTATTAATTCGGGTGCGGGTGCTGCGATTACCAGCAGCTATTACAACTCGACTCTGGCCGGTCTTACAGACTCTTACGCCACCGGCGACATCGACCTGACGATCCAGGGCAATTTTTCAGGCTGGGATTTCACCGATATCTGGGCCATCGATGGAGCGATCAATAGCGGGTATCCCCATCTTCAATGGAGCGAATAGCAAATTAATCTTTAGTGGTAGAGTTTTATAGAATAAAAAATCACCATGAAGAGAGAGAGAAGAATTAGAAGTTAACGGAGTTACAAATGAATAAGCATGTATCTTCCACTCTGCCTTGCATTGCTTCCTGCACTTCTAATCTTCATGGTGAAATTGATACAGGAAGATTGCGAAACCATGCAATTCAATTTTGCATATACAAATCAGGAGAAAAAATATGAATCTATTAAAAACAAGAAAACTGATGATTCCACTTGCAACTGTGATGATATCGTCATTTCTGCTTTTTAACTGTAACGGTCAGAGCAATGATGTCTCAATGGCCGCCCTTGCGCTGGCAGCCGCAAATTCAACAGCAGACTCCAGCTCCAGTGACAGCACCCCTGTGACGCAGCTTGTCTTTTTTGCAACGGACAACGGTGGAACCGGCTGGGGAAGTGGAAACCTGGGAGGGCGCTCCGGTGCAGATGCGAAATGTGCCAGTGTAAAACCCGCGGCTCTCAGTTGTCCCAATGGAAATCATGCCCTTTTGAGTTTTTCAGCCGGCGATCAGATCAGCAATATGCAGACCAACTATGGCTTTTCCAGCAGCCTTCCTGTAAAGGCCTGGGATGGGAGCAATACGGATACCGAGCTTCTCTCACAGTGGAGCAACATGCTCAGCGGGGGGACTTTTGGGATTTTCACCACAAATATGTCCACCGCTTTCGGTCTGAGTGGTGTCCCCTATCTCGCGACCGGTAGTGATGCCAGTGGTAACGTATCCGCAAATAATTGCAGTGGTTTTTCATCAAGTTCAGGAGTCATTGATGATGTGGATATGGGCAATGGATCATTCCTGCCAGAAGGCACAGGTGATTGTGGTACATTCCAGAGTGGTCTGAGCGATAATGAATACATGATTTGTGTTTGCTATTGATCCTTACAGGATAGGGACCAAAAAAAGATTAGAAATAGACAGGAAGATGTGATAGAATTCCAACAATTCAATCGGCAGTAATCTGAGATGCAATCTTTGATTGTAAACAAGAGAGGATGTACGTGATGGCTTCGGATGAGAAGGCCCCACCGTGGATTGTGGGAATCGTGGAAGATGATCTGGTTTATCAAAAAAAGATTCAGGCAGAGTTGAGCTCTATGTCGGAAATCGGTGATATTCGCACGTGGTCATCGGCTGAAGAATTCTGGCGCGACGAAAAGCGAAAAGGGATCGATCTTTTACTTCTCGATATTAAACTGGGGGGAATGAATGGAGTCGACCTTGCCGAACGCTTATCCGAGAGAGATCCCGGTATTCGAATTGTAATGCTTACCAACCTGAATTCGGATCAGAACATCTTTCAAGCCCTTCGCAATGGTGCTATCGGATTTATTCTAAAATCGGAACTGAGCGATATCCGAGCAATTGTTACAACGGTGATGAATGGAGGAGGGATCATTACTCCCTCCATCGCTTACCGGGTTCTGGGCAGTTTTAAAAAGACCAACCCGGTGATGGGAGCCAATCTGACCGACAGGGAAAAGCAAATCCTGGATCTCATGGTCAGTGGGAAGACGATTTCTAAGGTAGCCGATACACTCAAGGTAAGCATAAATACTGTGAATCATCACGCGAAAAATATATACAAAAAGTTGAATGTCCATAACCGTTCCCAGCTGGCAAAAAAAGTGATGTCATCGGAAATACTGGACGATGAGTCACAGCCGGATACGGGGGCCCCTGAGTAGAAATCTGCAGGCTCTATACATGGCTACGAAATTCGTAAAAAATGATTCACCATGAAGGCCGAAGACCGGGAAGCGTTTAGCTGAAAGATACGGCATCCGGTTCTTCTCTTCCTGTCCTTCTTCTATTCATTATGAAAGATCATTCAGTTCTGCCTCCAGGGATAGCGGAGCCTGGATTTCAATCATTATAGTAAATGGAATATTCGTATCGTCTTCCATTGTCATGTGAAATTCACCTCCAATGGCAGTGAGTCTTCGTACTATTTGGGATGTGCCTCGCCCCGTGCCATAGCGAGCCAGCCTGTAGTGGGAAAGGCTTGTGAAATGCAGTTGGAGTCGATCTTTATTCAGACTGAATTCCCATCGTGGTTTACCGGATCCATATTTCAAATCATTGGTAGCGATTTCTTTAAACACAGCATACAGCGTAGAACGAAGCGGTTCTTTTAACCGGATCTCTTTTTTCGTTTCCGGATGGATGAAATCCAGTTCCCGACCGGCATCCACATACCGACGCAGCAAAATCAGGTTGAACCCATCGAGAAAATCTTCTTCCAGTAAGTCCATGTCATCCAGATGGAGCATATCGTTTCGTAACATTTCCATAGCACTGAGAATCTTACTGTGAAATTTATCGGCGAAACTGGCATCCATTCTTTCGTTTTTCATCGCGTCTTCACTCAAATGAACCAGATCGGTCAGACTGGCTCCCAGGTGATCGTGAAGGTCCGAATTGATTCGGGCTCGTTCCTGTCTGGCTGCTTCTAAAATGCGCTTTTCACTATCCCGCAATTTTCGATGGTGGAGAGCCAGATTGGTTAAATTGGAGACTCTGATCAGAAACTCCTCTTTTTCGAATGGTTTGGTCAGATAATCATTGGCTCCCGCCTCCATCCCCGCCAGAAGATCCCCGGTACGGGTTCTGGCTGTCACCATCAAAATCGGCAATTCAAGAAGATCGTAGGTTTTGCGAATCTCCCTTGCAAACTCCAGTCCCGTGATGTGGGGCATCATGATATCGAGCACGATGCATTCCGGGAGTGGAAAATTTTCCAGGATTTTGCGTGCTTCCAGGCAATCCATTGCCATGACAGCGTTCAGCGATGTTGACTCCAGGTAGTTGTGCATGACTTCCAGATTGATGGGTTCGTCATCAATGAGCAGAACCGTTGCATGTCCTCTATCGGTCACGGCACTGTCAATGGCGACAACCGGGATCTTCTGCAAATCAAAACTTGCCTCTCGCAGAGTTGCAGGATGAAATTCTTTCATTCCCGGGGATGCCTCCACATTCGAAGTTGTACCGGAGTATACGGGCAGTGTAAAAAAGAACCTGGATCCTTTTCTGGGAGTTGAGTCCACACCAATCTTGCCACCATGGAGCTCCACAAGGTGACGGGCAATGGAGAGGCCAAGGCCGGTCCCCCCGGGATTTCTCCCCTCTTCATCGTCAGCCTGGACAAAGCTTTCGAATATTTGTTCTTTGAATGCCTCCGGTACTCCACTACCGGTATCCTCAACGGATATCTCCAGTGTCTGTGCATCCATCTCCCGGGCCGAGATCACAATCTCTCCCGCATCTGTGAACTTGATGGCATTGTGTACCAGATTATGGATGATCTGTTCCAGACGGGCTTCGTCGGCGTAGACGGCGGGCATACTGTCGGAGATGTGATTGATTAGTTGGAGTCCTTTCTGATCTGCCAGAACCTTCTCCAGAGACAGAACTACATTTATGATGGAAGGGATATCGATTTTTTTGCAATGCAGTTCTATGTCTTGATTTCGCAATTTTTCGAAATCAAGAATGTCGCTCACCAGAGAGTAGAGGCGTCGTCCACTGGTAGAGATCATCTTCAGATTGTATTTAATTCTATCGGTATCTTCTTTCTCCAGACTATCGATGAGATAATCGGTCAGTCCAATAATCCCTGTAAGTGGTGTGCGCAGCTCATGGGATGTGTTGGCCAGAAAAGCATCCTTTAACTGATTGGTCCGTTTGAGGTTTTCAGAGGCACGCTCCTGAGCCTGACGGGCCAGAATCTCTTTTTCCAGCGCTTCTTTCTGGGCCTTATCCTTTTCTTCGCGGATGATGTTGATCCTGTCCGCAAGACCCAGGGCCAGCATGAGCATGGAGATGACCAGGCCGATGATGATACTGTTTTCCGTAATTAAATTGGAAGGGAGGATACCACCGACCTTCAAGCCCACAAGGCCGAGTCCGATCATCACCACAAAATAAGATAAGATATAATAGAGGGCCGGACGGTGTCCCAGAAGACTGATGCGCACCCCAACGATGAACAAAAATAGGACATGCAATAGTTGAGCGGGGATTATGACCATAAACAAAATACTGTAACTTCCGAAAAAGGAGGCGATCAGTAGAAAAGACCAGACGACCATCCCGAGTTTCAATCCCATATCCAGGCGGGGGGTCCTCTTTGCTGTCTCCAGATAGGATCGGGTAAAGAGCAGGTTGCTCAAAATGGTTGAGGTGACTCCGAAGGGAATCATAACATTGGCAAGCCATGGGTTGTCCGGCCATAAAAGATGAAAAGACATTCCCTGGTAGGAGAACAACCACTGCACCGCACTCATAATAAACATTACGTAGTATAAATAACTCAGATCTCGCAAAGAAACAAAAACGAAGAAGTTGTAGAACACCATGGTCAACATTACTGCCAGTACCACACCGTTCAGATAGTTGATCAGTGTGTTCTTCTCCAGAAAGGTGTTTTGTTCCTGGAGAAGCAGGGGGGTCACCTCATGGAGTCCATCGTAGGATTCAAGGCGCAGGTAGACCGTTCGCTCTTTTCCGGCGGGGATGGAGACTCGAAACAAAAAGTCCCGGTTGTTGATTTCGCGGGTAGGAAAGGGCCTCCTGTCGCCGGTTTTCACCTCTCGAAACCGGGAGTTCTCTCCTTCGATATAGGCATCCACATAGTCCTGCAGGGGGAATGCCAGTTCCAGAATCATATCTTTATCAACGGATGTTTCATTTTGGATGCTGGTGCGAATCCAGTAGGCAGAATGGGAAAAGGTAAAATTGATCACTTCCTCCTTGCTGGCTCTCCACTCTCCGGTTTGATCCATGCCACGGATCTCATTAAATGAAAGTTTTCCGGTTTCATCTTCCAGGATGTCGGTATAGAGCCCGAGCTTGTAGGTATCCTTTCCCGGTTGAAGGATAACGTTTCCCCGGGCGTAGAGTCCTGTCACGAAGGAGAAAGATAGATATATGAAAATTCCTGCGGCTTTGAGTTTCACAGATGTAAGAGTGGGAGGCGAATGAAGAAACGGTAAAGTAAAAAACAATCGGTGTGGGCCGGTGACTCCCAAAAATCATATGGAGAGTCCATAGGTTGCATGTTTGATCGTATGTATACTGCTGCAATCAATGATTAACATCAGTAAGTCTCATTGCGCAGTCAGATTTCCCCACACCCATGGGGAGGAACCGTGCAACTTATCACATCCACTGGAATAATAAAAGTATTCCCCACGCCTGTGGGGATGAACTGATTTAGAGAGTGCGAAATCGCGAAAATAATCAGAACCCGAAATCGGGGCATGCTGGAGGCTGCTTCAAAAGAGGGTTTTCTGCAGACTCGTTATGCGAAGTGGTGCTTTCGTCCCATTCTTTTTGCAACTTGATTGACCCGATTATCGAAACTGTAAAACTCCATTTCTATTACCGGATCAAGTTGTTTCATAAAACAACAGGAAGCCACATGGATAAAAGGACCTGATTGCCCAGGGCATACCTTGCGGAGCGGGCCCGTCCGAATTTTACGACCGCGCCTGTTCGCAGTAGCCCCTGCATTCTCCGGGAGAGTGTGGGTTGACTGATCCCCAGGGATCTGCCGAGGCCCTGGGCGTCGGAGCTGCCAGCGAGCAGTATTTTTTGAATCTCCAGGTCATCCATGTGAATAGATACTGAATAAATATATTTTGATGGAGCAAGCCTTTTCGGGCTGCGAGAACAACGGAAATATTTCGATGAATCGAATCATAGTGAATAGAAATTCATGTAGCCGGAGTTTTGAAGGGAAAACAGTTGAGGTAGCCGAAATGAGATGGGAAAACAGTTTTCTGAAGAATAAAAAATGTTGATGTTGTATCGACATGAGATATTCTGGTGAGTGTATTTTTGCTGATTTGTCAAGGTTTTGAGAGGTCCCTGTGGTCTGGATAAAAAGTTTGCTAATTATAATTGTTGTAACGATAGCCTTTTTCGCTGTCAGTCTGATGGTTTATGTGAGCGGAGGCAAGAACCGTTCCTGGATCAGGCGAAAGCTGAAACTAGGGGGAATTTTGATAAGTATTGCAACTATTGGAATGGGTACAACTTCCTGTGTGGTTAACTGCCACGCAGCACAAGATGATGATTTGGTTCTTCTTGCCGCTTTGCAATTGCTGCAGGATCAAATAATTATTATTGACGGTTCTGAAGAAACAGAAAGTGGATATGAGATTACCATCTCTCTATCCGATTCACTTTCGATTCAGGGACGTATCGAAAACCGCACTTCCGATGAATTCTCCTATATCCTGCTTGATGGGGATGGAAATGTAGTTCAGAGCTCCGATTTGTTTCCTGTAGACGGAACTTATGATTCTTCCACAGAAGAGTTCCGTATCACTCTCGATCCATCTATTACTGTTTCCGACTATACGTTGAAGATATACAGTCTTTCACCGGGTCAGGTGGACGTCAATACTACAACGGAAAAGCTATCTATTACTGTTCATGTTGTTTTATAATAAACATAAGGATAATTATACTCTCGATTTCTCCAGAGTTACTTTTGAAACTACAGATCGTTGCTCTCAGGATTGCCTTTATTGTTATAATTACTGGAAAGCAGCAAACGACACGCCGTCTTTTACCGACGGTTATACTGTTGCTCTAAAAACATTGAAGCGTCTTTTTCGCCACTATCCGGTGAAGCATATTACATTTACCGGCGGAGAACCCCTTCTTGCCGAACGATTACCAGAGCTCATTTTATTTTCGCAGAGAAAAGGCGCCGTGACCAATCTGATATCTTCCGGTGTCGTAAATTCCGATCTGTATAAAGACCTCCTGTATTCGCCCCCTCGACAGTTTCAGATTCCCTTTCACAGTAATGATTCCTCTATACATGATACCATGATGGGCAGGCCGGGATCTCATAAATCAGCAGAAAAAACA
>JBNKQE010000141.1:0-11345 GCA_050295715.1 Leptospirales bacterium | reverse complement strand
ATCAACTGAAGAATAACCTTTAACAAATATTGTGGTAAATGTGATGAGTAGACCGGTAGAGTTTAAGACTACCGGTTATTTTGTTTTTATTATAGTTGCTTTTCATGGGAGAACAATTAAAAATATCAAAGACGATCACCATGCGCTTTTCTCATGATCCATATTTGGTTAAGCGAAAAATATGAGGGGTGAAATTTCGCGAATGCAGGGAAAAGTCTTTTATGGAAGGGACTCCAATTTCTCAATCACATAATACGTGGTGAGTAGTAACTAATACAATTGATAAAGAAAAATGCTGCAAATGTTAATTCTAAAATTATACTATTATTTCGGAGATGACCTGTGTATCGACCTCTGCTGTTTCTATTAGTTTTCACATTAATATTTAACTCGTGTGCTTCGGGTATACAACGAGATTATGATCAGACTGCGTCGGAGATGGAAGAAGGTGCTCTTCCTGAACCACGCAGTTTTTCCGGTTCAGTATATAAGAAGTCGGCCATGCCAAAAGTGGCTGGAATCGTACAATTTCAAAATAACCTCAACCAACCTCAAAAACAGATTTCGCAAATGATGGTTTATGAGGCGGCTCTACACAGTACAGTAAATGAACTGGAAACGGCTGTCGAAACCGCACGGAGCATAATAAAAAAGAAGGGAGGTTTTATAGAAAAACAGAGTATTGAGAAAAACCCGGCAAGGGCAGAGTTTACTTTTCGTATACCTGTTGAGTTATTTGAAGAGACACTTCATGAATTATCCCGAATTGGAACTGTTACATATAGAAGTATTAAGGCAAAAGATATTTCGAGGGAGTTTGCTGATCTGTCGCAGCGTTTAAAAAATCTGGAAAACCTTCGCAGTAGATTGCAGGAAATACTTAAAAAAACAACTGAAACAAAACAAAAGATTCGAATTATTAATGAAATATCTCGATTGAACAAAGAGATAGATTCCATGGAGGCTCGTAAGAAATATCTGGCGAAGAAGGCTACCTTTTCAACGATTCAAGTTCAGTTTACCGCCAGACAGAAGCTGGCTGTTCATACCGGATCGCCTATTAAGTGGATCCGAAATCTTCGTCCTGAAAAGAGAACCCTTGGTGATGATCCGGAGTTTACATTTGAGCCCCCCCTGGACTTCCTTGATAATCGAGAAAATTACTCTTCATTCGCCGATGCCATTTATTTCAGCCCGGATGGAGTGAAACTTCGTGCATCAACGATAGATAATGAACCATCTGGCGATCTGGAATTTTATGAGCGAGCAATGAAATATGAGCAATCTCGTTTCCCTGATGGTATTGTAGATTTGAAAAAAGAGGATGACCACTTTTATATAACGGTAAATCGTCGTGTTGGTTATGAACTGGCATATTATACCGTTGCCATTTTTGTCGATGGTGCAAAATTGCATATTATTGAAGCCTACTATCCTCGCGAAGATGTATATAAAAAACACAATGTGCAGGTTTCCAGATCAGTGGAGCATATTAATAAACGATCTCTTTTACAGCGACTTGCGGAGGTCATTTTGTGAAAAATCCTTTTAATCGTAACAAAAAAGTATTGTTAATAATGTTTGTATTGTTCTGTATTTTCGCAGGTTCGCTGCACGGTCGGGAAAAGAGTGAAGATTCGCAGGAGATTACCTCACTTGAGTATGGTCTGCGTGTTGATTCTATAGATCGAGTGGCCGACCTCCTGACAGGATTTGCAAATAAGAATAATGGATACCTGTTCAGTCTTGGCAGTGGATACGCTGAATATCGTATCCCGGTTATCGTTGGACGTGAGAAAATTGAGCTTTTAATTCAATCGATTCCAGGTGCTATAATATACAGGTCATCCAGGCAGAGTGAAGATGTTACTGTGAAACTTGTAGATCTAAAGGCAAAACTAAAAGTAGCAGAAGAAAACTTAAAAAGACTCCAGGCACTCTCCAGGACAGCTGGACTGGATGATCTGCTTGATCTGGAAAAAGCTCTCCATAATACACTGCAGGAAGTTGAAAATAAGAAGGGCGAGATTCGATTTCTCGAAGAGTCTGCAAAAATGTTCGCGGTCAAAATAAATATGAATCAGAGCGGTGTTACATCGGATCCGGAGCTTATACCAGTTCCATGGATTCGAAATCTGACCTTGCAGTCGGGAGGTTCAAGATGAATCGCATTCATATAATTCAAATCGTCGCTGCGGTTACTTTTTTCCTTTCCAGCAGTTGCCAGATAGCAAGAGTGAAAGCTCCGGAAGCCTTTGCTGAATACAAGGACTACAGTGAGTCCTTTTATGCTGTATCTCCTGATAATGTGAGTCTCTATGTACACTCAGAAGATAACAGACCGGCGGGATCGCTGAAAGTATTATCGAGTGCTGTGGAACTTCACTTTAAGTCAATAGGTTACAGAGTATTGCACAGTGAATCGATTCAAACAAATAATGGACTCGAGGGTAAACTTTTTATTGCTTCTGTGCAAACGATGGCTGGTGAGTTTAGATATCTTGTGGCATTCTTTCCCGATGGTGAGAGTGTTCATATTGTGGAAGCCAGTGGTAAGAAAGAGGACTTTCTCCAGTATGAAAAGGAGTTGATTGAGAGTGTTTCGACATTAAAGAAAGGATCATGAAAATATCTGTTTAATATTGTCTACTTTACTCAGCACGTGGTATGTAATGGACGGACTGTGGTTGCTATACAAAAGGTACTTCATGTTTAGAGGTTGCTTGAAAAAACAATTCACCAATTTCATAGCTGAATTGTTTTTTCCATTCAATAGACTTTCAATATATTGATTGTGTTATTGAGTAATATGTTAATCGATATGATACTAAAAAGCACAACCATATTCTATTTTTGAGAGAGTGCATGTGATAATGCATTCATTATATATAGAGCTGCATTCAGTGGCTGCAAGGGTCCCACTCTGGCAGTCGGTATAGTATTGGTACATATCCCGATAACAAATCAAACCCACTATACCGGGATCAGCTTTTTCATTATCAAGAATATTACCGCTGCAGCTAACCGCTATGATCAGGGTAGTAATGGTCAGGGCTATAAATCGGATCATAATATTCATTTTTCAGGTTATCCCCGGGCCATATATAGTTAAATAAAATTATTTATCGCAGTCAAGTGTTACTGTAATAATTTATTATTGATGCAGGCTATAATTCAAATTCAGGATTATCCCGGCAGCATACAACAATTTGCATGCAGACCAGATAAATTGTTACATTCATTTCTTTAACATGCGTGTATGAGGACTTAATTTCTAATTCAATAAATTTACTGGTTTTCTATGATTCACTTATCGTAAGAATCATTACTTGTTGAATCAATATGAATAACTGTATTTTGTATTCGATGATTGATTGTAATTCTATAAGTCTGGATCACCAACTACCTCCAGCACCGCCGCCACCTGAGGATCCTCCTCCAAAAGAACTTCCTCCACCGCTGCTGCTTGATCCTCCCGAGGATGATGAGCTGCAATTACGTTTGGGAATAGTATAGGACTCTGTATGTTTGTATCCGCAGTGTTTGCAAGCCATGTCACGTTCACCTGAGCCGGAAGATGTACAGGTTGGTGAAACAAGTGTTCTTGAGGCTACAACTGAATATGTTCTATAGGTGCAGGAAGGACATTTCGAATATTTCGTAAATATGCTCTCGTAAGGATATATATCCACATGATTGCATTGCGGACATAACCAGACGTCATAATCCACTGATTTTAGCTTCTCTTCCAGAAGGCGACCTTGCAGCAAGAATTCATCATCAGATTTCTCATCCAGCAGTATCTTGGGCGTAGAGCAAACAGGACAATTACGTGGTTCACTGCGCAAAGTTCGAAGTCTGAAAAAATAGATAATGGCCGGAATTATCATCGCTCCCGGGAATATAAAAGTAGTGATATAGAAGAAGGGCCCATGAGCATTCTTCCATGCCGTATACTTTATGTAAGGCTCGCGTCTATCATTTTTTACCATAAAGAGTGCACTCTGTAAGTGATGAGCAAAAACTAGCAGGGAGGCAATCCCGTAGGATGCAAGTCCAGCCAGCAACTCCATTCCGCCAATTATAAATATCCATACGAGTGCTGCCCAGGTTATGGTTTTTAGCCAGAATACAATCGGCCTGTCTTTGAATTTCAAGACTTCAATCTTTTCTCTTTCAACTGTATGAGATTTTACCGATATGTTTTTACCAGGGATTACTTCGTCTTTGACTGTTTCCGGAGCTTTTGATTTTTTCCTTTTTCTTTTTTTGGTGACGGAGATTTTATTGCGGCGATAGGCAAAAGCTAAGAGGAAATATAAAACAGTTGCGATAAACAATGCAAAATGAAGCTGGTTCACCTTGCGTGTCCATGATGATACTTTTCTCAGGGTGCTGACGCTGGCTCCTTTTTGTAGAGCAGGATCTCCCGATGTGTCTGATCGTAGCGTATGAATTACTTCATCAATTCCAGCCTCAACAGCTTCACCTGGTTTTCTCTGTCTCAGAAGTGGAACCATAGCCTGAGTTCCTATCTGTTTGAGCGTCGCATCTGGTAAAAGTCCCTCCAGTCCATAACCGGTTTCAAACTCCCATCGACGTTGATCCATCACCATTAGAAGCAATAGACCATTATCAAGACCCTTTTTCCCAATACCCCAGGTATTGAAGAGCTCCACTGCAAAATCTTTAGGAACGGTATCGCCAATGGAGGAGAGTATAACGACAGCGATTTCAACACCGGTATCACTCTCCAGTTGAATCAGTTTACCATTGATCACTTCTGATCGTTCTCCAAGTAGACCGGCCGGATCACTAACAAATCCCCCATTCTGTTCCCGGGGATTGGGAACTGTGAGAACCGTATAAACCTCTTCCTGTGCATTCAATGGGAAGGAGAAAAAGAGTGATTGCAGTAATATTATGAAAACGGATATAAATGACAGATTGACTTTCATTGGGTGACTCGAAAATTTTAGTATCAGAGTATATATTGAATCTGATGCAGTATATTGGAATAAATTTCTGATTATTCTCAGAGTTATATAAAAAAATAAACCGTCTCTTTACAATGTAACCTTCAAATGCTGAAAAATGCAGAGGAATTTGTGAATTATTGCATCAGATAGTTGCATGCATCCGTCATGGAAAAGGGGCAATCTATAGATTTCCATCTTTTGTATTAGTGGAAACCACACAACAGATCTTTCAGGATTTTGTTGACACTGTACACGCTGAAGAAATTGTGGATCTCTGTCAGAAAGGCTGTGGGGTTAGTTATGCCCCGGTGTTTTCAGCGACAGAAGAAAGTAAACTCCGACAGGTCATTATTATGTACGCAATTATTAAACTGGGCGGGCACCAGCATCGTGTTGAAAAAGACATGGTATTTCTGAGCGAGCTTACCGGAAACGAATCAGGATCAGAATTCAGCACTGAAAACGTGATGATTGTTGGTGCTGGCGAACAGGTTAAGATTGGAAAGCCATTCGTGTCCGGGGCCAGTGTAAAGCTGAAGGTTGTCGAAGACATCAAAGGCGACAAAATCAACGGATATGTTTACAAGCGTCGCAAGGGTTACCAGAAGAGCTGGGGCCATCGTCAGCGCCTGCAGAGACTGCAGGTTGTAGACATCAAGGGCTGATTTGATTCGAGTCCGGATTATCCATTCCAGGGGATGGGTATCGGGCCTGGAAGTAGAGGGGCATTCGGGGCTGGGTAGTCCCGGTCAGGATGTGCTCTGTGCGGCAGCATCGGTTCTTGTTGAGAATCTGGGAAATACGTTCTTACATATTTTGCAGGTTGAGGCCGGGATTGAGAAAGCCGAAGGTTATTATTCAATTAAACTCAATGATTCGGATTTGTCGCGAGACACAGAGGTGCTCTTTGCGTCGGTCATCCTGGGGATGAAATCTTTGCAAAAGGATTATCCGGATCGAATAAAAATGCAATTTCCCGGAGGGTAGTAAGATGGCACATAAGAAGGGTGGTGGTTCTACAAAAAACGGTCGCGATTCGCAGTCAAAAAGATTGGGAGTGAAGCGATTCGGTGGACAACTGGTACATGCGGGCAGCATTATTGTTCGTCAGCGAGGAACAAAAATCCACGCTGGTTTGAATGTAGGTGTTGGACGTGATCATACCCTGTTTGCACTGGAAAATGGTACTGTAAAATTTGAACACATAAATCGTTCCAGACAGAAAGTATCAATCGTTCCTGTCGCAGCAGAATGAGACCGGGGACCATAAGGTCCTTGTTTGTACAGAAAATCCTCGTCAGTATACGACGGGGATTTTTGTTTCTTTTGAAAAATCTCCTTAATCAAAACCGAATTCATATTCGGACCTATCTTAAACCAGACAACCATATCGGACAGTTTTCATGAAGTTTGTCGATGAAATAGAAATTCGTGTCCGTGGCGGTCACGGCGGGGCAGGCTCCGTCCATTTTCTCCGTGAAAAATATCGTGAGAATGGCGGACCGGACGGCGGTGACGGCGGTCATGGTGGCAGTGTATACCTGGAGGCTCACTCCGGAACACAGAGTCTGGGTCATTATCTAACCAAATCTCTTTTTGTAGCCGAGCATGGTGATGATGGTCGCGGTAAAAACAGAACCGGCAAGGATGGTGAAGATTTAGTTCTTCGCGTTCCGCCGGGAACGGTTGTTATTGACTCCGATACCGGTGAGGAGATCGGTGATCTGCATAAACCTGAGGAGAGATTGCTTGTTGCGCCGGGTGGTAAAGGTGGTCTCGGGAATCAGCATTTTGCTACATCGGTCAATCAGGCTCCAGATCACGCGCAACCGGGGATACCGGGTGACGAGAAGCGACTGACTCTTGCCCTCAAGCTGCTTGCTGATGCAGGCCTTATCGGGCTTCCCAATGCCGGGAAATCGACAATAATCAAAGCCATATCCGGATCTCATGCTCGTGTGGGGGAATATGCATTTACCACACTTGTTCCTAACCTCGGTGTCGTATACGGAGAAAATCACAGACGACTGCTTCTTGCGGATATCCCGGGAATTATTGAGGGAGCAAGCCATGGAGCCGGGCTCGGGCTCTCATTTCTTCGTCATATTGAACGGGTTAAAGTAATCGTTTATGTGATTGATGTGGGTTCGCTGCAGCCTGTAGATGAATTGAAAATGCTGCGTTCTGAACTGGCTACGTATTCAAAAGAGCTGGTGGAACGTCCGAGTATCATTGTGCTTAACAAGATGGACCAGGCAAAGTATGACGATGAGTATGCGGACAGTATCGCTGAACTCTTACGAGCTCCTGATCTCTGGGAAGGTCATGCGCACGGCACTCCGGATATTTTATATATATCAGCCCTTGAAAATCGAGGGCTTGATACGCTTGTGAAACGACTTTTTTCTTTTTTCTCTGATCCGACAATTGCTGAAGGTATGCTACCGGGTAGTCGAAATGAACCGCTCTAAATGCCTGGAAAAGATTCATAAGGCCAGACGGGTCGTGATCAAAGTTGGCTCCAGTTTGCTAACAGAGTCCGATCGAATTGACGGTGTGAATCTGGAAATGATCCGAAAACTGCGTGATGAAATAATGTTTCTTCGCGGTCTTGGTAAAGATGTTCTGCTTGTTTCCAGCGGGGCTGTAAGCATGGGAAGAGAAGTTCTCCGTCGTTATGCAAGAGGCGGAGGCAATGCCTCCAGTGTAGCACGGAAGCAGGCTCTTTCTGCTGTCGGTCAGAGTCGGCTTATGAGTGTCTATCGAGAGGTATTTGAAGATGTGGACATTCCTGTTGCACAGCTTCTGATTACCGCACGAGACTTCCTGGATCGTCGCGCCTATTTAAATATTGGATCAGCCATTCATGAGCTTGTATCACTGGGCGTCCTTGCCATTATTAATGAGAATGATACAGTTTCCACTGAAGAGATACAGTTCGGAGATAATGATCTGCTCAGTGCCGCCTGTGCATCACTTTTCCATGCTGACCTTCTTGTGATCCTGACCAGAGTAGATGGTTTTCTTAAAGATAACGAGCGCGTCCCTTTCCTTCCCGAGATTACACAGGATGTGATGGACCATGCCGGTGGACCGACCGGTCCGGGAAGTGGTGGAATGATTACAAAGATTCGCGCAGCACAGCTTTGTGGGTTTGGCGGTGAAAGCACAGCAATACTTCCAGGTAATGTAGACAGACCAGTACAGCGCCTTTTTAATGGCGACGATATTGGAACGCTGGTCTGTGCAAAGCAGTCCGGTAAATTAAGCGCCAGGAAGCGATGGCTACTGTATGCACGAACTCAGGGAGCTGTTCATGTTGATGATGGTGCCAGGGACGCACTCATGGAGCGCGGTTCGTCATTGCTGCCTGCTGGAATTTTCGATGTAGAAGGTGATTTCATTGCAGGCGATATTATTGAAATTATAGATTCAACTGGACGTAATATCGGTAGAGGTATTGTAAACTACAGCCATAATGAGGTAACACCTGCTATAGGAAAAGGCTCCGACCAGATTCGTAGAGAAGGTCATATAAAAAGATCCACAGAAGTTATACATCGAAACAATCTTATTCTTGAAGTTTAATAGAAACGTTCGAAATTCTCGAATATAAATTTCACTTGAGACTATAGTAACTGAAATGCATCTGCAATAATCAATGTAGTTCAAACTTTATTATATATTACGTTCGATATGGAAGTTGAAATTGCAGAGGATCTGTTTTTCTAATCTCGTTGGCCCGGAAATAATCAATATATCATCATCTCCTTTATTATCGTTCTGATCTGAGACTCATCTTTTCCGTATATAAACAGGCCGCCTTTGTGTCCTGACAAACGTAAGACTCCATGATCCCTGTGCAGTTCATTGTGTTCGGCCATTTGCATTATTTTTTTTGCCAGTTCTTTTGATCCATACAGCAAATCTCCTGTATCAGGAAGTCTGCCTTTTGTTCGCTCCCAGATTTCAGAATTGTGGATATGGGCGATCATCTGTGTTTCAGGCAGCGATTTGTATAAAACATAATGTGTATGAGCTTCGCTTGATGGGAAGGCTGGTCCAGTTGAAACAAGTGAGAACGAATCAATATCGCAATGCGCAACAAGGCTGTAGTGGTTCCCATCTGCGATTAAATGTCTGGAACTCCCTGATGACGATATAATAAACACAGGATCTCCGAAAGCCCATACCCAGATTCTACTGAGATTCCCATAAGGTATGCCATCCAGACCTACACCCAGCAATCGTAATCCTATGAGTTCTTTTCTGAGACTTTGAAGTGGTGAGTATAGCTTACTTGCAAGAGGTCCCGTATCAAAATGTGTGGATTTATATTTTATGACTTCTTTGATAATGTTGGTTTCCTGTAATTAATGTATATCATGTTGTTCGTTCAGGCGATTCATTTGATCCTGCTGAATTGCACTGGATAGTAAAAAAGTAAAAGCGACTGTGAAGTAGGCGGCTATATCAAGAATAACAACCAGAAGTCTTGTATCATTTACTGTGTTCTGCTTGTCCAGACTTTTTAGAGTCTCTGATATGCGATAGTCCATATAGATTGCCCAGACTCCGAGAGTAAAGAGGGCAAGTAGAAGGTCAATGAGGAACATGTTTCCGGTTGGTGTATTTCCGGTGATTCGCTGGAGTTCAATGTAGATCTTCTCATACCAGAATAGCATATATATACCAAGAGTAAAAATGGCAAAGATCATAATCAACAAGGGGGATCTGTGTTTGAATAGTTCCGGCTGCTTTTCCATACCGTAAAATATAAAAGAATTCTTGTTTCGCAAGTAATAAATCAGCTATTTCCATGCTGTTTTGAGGCCTGTGATACTATTGAAAACAATTCCCCATTATCATTGTAACAGGAAACTGTGACAGTATCGCTTGACAGTTTATCCTCACTATGATATACGCCCGAATTCGGTTCCAATTGGCGCTGGAGCTACGGCCACGAACTAAACCCTCCACCAAAACCTCCCACCCAAAGAGGGGGTAAATCTGTCTTAAGGTGGGCTGCCAGGGAATTGTTGTTGACCGTCGACAGGTGACCGGGCCATTTAAGATTGTCAGGGGGGATAAATGTCCACTAATACTGAAATCTCATCAATGGGAATAGATCCGGCTACAGCAGAGCTTTATAAAAAGGTTCCGGGATTTATGGAGAGTGCTACGGAGATGTCTCGCAAGGCGAAACAGGCATTTCGTTTGATTCGTACTCGTTCTACCGCTGATAGGAACTCCGTTCTTATTAACCTTTCAAAACTATTAAGACAGCCGGACTCCATTAAAATGATCGTTGAAGCGAATGCTCTTGATCTAAAATCCGGAGAGCAGAACGGGCTTACATCGGCTATGCTGGATCGTCTTCGCCTGGATGAAAAAAGGATCCATAGTATAGCTGACTCTGTCGATGAAATTGCCTCATTCCCCGATCCTGTTGGCGAAATTATTTCCGGGAATATGCTTCCCTCCGGTGTTGAGATGGTTAAGAAGCGTGTTCCCCTTGGGACTGTTTTTACTATTTTTGAATCGCGTCCCAATGTAACTGTGGATGTGGGAGCTCTATGTATTAAGAGCGGAAACGCTGCTATTCTTCGTGGTGGGAAGGAGGCCGTCCATTCGAATCGTGCTTTACATTCATTGTTCCGCAAAGCACTTGAGATGACCGATTTTCCGATGGATGCTGTGCAGCTTGTGGAAGAGTCTGATCGGGCCTACATGTTAACCCTGCTTCAACTGGATGACTTTATTGATCTCGTCGTACCACGGGGTGGAAGCCCTCTGATTAAATTTATTTCGGCAAATTCAAGGATTCCTGTCGTCAAGCATGATAAGGGTGTCTGCAATATGTATATTGACACAACAGCCGATCTAAAGAAAGCCCTTGCGATTACAAGCAATGCCAAGCTTCAGCGTCCTTCAGTATGCAATGCTATAGAAAACCTTCTGGTTCACAAGGATTATCCGCATACACGTGATTTGTTCGCCGGATTGATTGAGGCAGGCGCTCTCCTTCATGGCTGTGAACGCTCTGTTCAAATCCATCCCTCCATAGAAGCGATTACAAATCCAGATGAAGAGTATGATACTGAATACCTGGATAACAGGCTTTCTGTGAAAATTGTCGATAATCTGGATCAGGTTATTGAGTTTATAGATCGCTATGGCAGCGGTCACTCTGAGGCAATTGTATCAAATGATCTGCATAATGTAGATGAGTTTTCCAGCCGGGTGGATAGTGCTGCCGTTTTCATAAATTGTTCCACTCGTTTTCATGATGGAGGTCAGATGGGAATGGGGGCCGAGGTTGGAATATCAACGCAACGCCTTCATGTAAGAGGACCTATGGGAGTT
>JBNKQE010000140.1:0-11371 GCA_050295715.1 Leptospirales bacterium | reverse complement strand
TATTAAAAGAGCGGATTATCAGAACCATAAAACTATTTGGAGAGAAAAATATCTGCTGAAAGGTACCGCAAGTAACATGCCAGCCCCGGACATGATAATGCATATTCACTCATATATCCGGAGAAGAGATTCAGACGAGAGTATGACTGAAATCCCGGCAAACGTAACCAACGAATCACTCCGGGCAAATGTCTTTATTTTGACTTTTTGATCTTTACTTTTCGACGAAGCTTGCTTCTCTTTCCGAGAATTTTCTCCAGATCTTCCAGAGCTTTTAGATAGGCCTCGTCAAAGCTTTTTCCGTTGTATCCCGACCCATCGGCGCGGGATCCCGATTTCCAGAAATCTTTCGTTCGACCTATCCCCCTCTGCCATTTAGGACTGTATTTACCGGATGCATCAAATGGTCCTTTCAGACGTGTCTTCTCAAATTGCTTGAAAGTCATAGGAGTTCTCCCTTTCAACTCCTCTCTTCGCCTGTAGCTGTAATAGGCATTCTTCATTCGGTCTCTTTCCATTGTATTCTCCTTGATTTTTTATAAGGGACTTTTTTTCTTCCTTTCCCTTAAACTCTTTTCGGTGCTGCATTCAATGAAAATCACAAAAACAACCCTCATTTTTTGAGAAGAAGCAAGATATGTATTACCGGTATAAAATATGTAATTACTGAATCCTTTTACGGCTAAATATTGCAGAACCATGAATATTATTCGTTATTATAATGGATAAATATACAACTTATCCCCGTCTTATAACCCGGACGAGTATTTTCCTGGACAATTGCTGTTCATTTTCAGTCTCAATTCGTTACGGAACAGGCTGAGAGGAGGGCTTTTCCTGAAAACAGGGAAACAGAATAAAACACCTCTTGAAAATTGAGAGCGCGGGTATCTTTTTATCCGGCGTTCCTTTCTATGTAACTTACAGTTGCTTTTTTTCTTGCATACTGGTGTTGCCGAACTTACTATAAATCCCCGGGAGATCCGTAATAAATTTATCCATGTGGCAGTACAATCGTATGAAACAGATCATCTACATATTCTTTACCTTCGCTTTTTTTATTCAGACTGCAGGCTGTGGTAAAAAAGAAAATCAGTCAAAACCCTTTAAAGGCCAATCCATCATGGTGATCGTCCCCAAACTCCATGCCGATTTAATCCGCGGCCCAATTTTAGATGAAGCGAAAAAATTTGAAAAAATGACCGGTGCAAAGATAAGGGTCGTCACTCCGGGCTGGAACGATACGATTGAAAAGATCAACCGCTCCCTTACCGACCCGAACCTCAATTACGATATCTTTGTCGTGATCGCCCTGTGGAACGGCAACCTTCTCGGCGGCGGACATGTCGAACCATTGCCGGATTGGATCAAAAAGAAGATCGAATGGGATGATGTCCTTCCTATCTATCGGAACAATATCCTTTCCTGGAACAAAATTGCATACGGGCTTCCCTATGACGGGGATTGCATAAACCTTTACTACCGCAAAGATATTTTTAATAACAAAGCTTACAGGGCAAAGTTCCTGGAGCAATACGGCTATGCGCTTGAAGCACCTACAACCTGGAAACAATACCTGGATATCGCCGAATTTTTTAACGGCTGGGACTGGGATAATGATGGTAAGATTGAATACGGAATTTCGGGACTGAGAATTGCCGGTGACGTGACTCTACTGCAGTTTTTTGCCAGGGCTGCTGCCTATGCCAAACATCCCGACGATCCCGGTTACTATTTCGATCCGAAGACAATGAAACCCCGTATCAACAATCCGGGATTTGTCAGGGCTCTCAAGGAATACATAGAAGTTATGAAGTTCGGACCTCCCGGCATGGCCAGTTTTGCGGGACACGATGTGCGTAATACCTTTGTTTCAGGAGAGGTTGTTATGGCGATGGACTGGGCCGATCTGGGTATCTATGCGGTTAATTCACCTATTTCAATTGTTCAAGACAGAGTGGGTTATGCTCAGATTCCCGGTTCCTATAACGTATATAATCCGGAAACAAAAAAATGGGATAACCGTTACAATCAGGTCTCCTCCATTAGCGGTAACTGGATGTTTTTTATTAACAAAGACTCAAAAAACAAAAAGCTCGCCTTCGAATTCGCCGCTCACATGACATCCAAAGAACTTACGAAAAAGTTGACGGCAACCAGCGGCAATGCCGTCAATCCTTCACGCTACTCTCATTTTGATGATCCGGCTTCCTGGAAAGCCTCCGGGTTTTCTACCGAATCGGCCAGATTGTATCTGGATGAAATTACAAAATCTCTCTCCAACAAAAACGTAGTAGTCGATATCCTGATCCCCGGAGCTGATCGCTACTACCAGGCACTTGACAAACATATCCATCAGGCTGTGCTCGGAAAGATACCTCCCGAAAAGGCCCTGAACAGAGCGGCGGCCGAATGGGACGATATAACGGATGAGATGGGAAGATCCCGACAGATTAAATTCTATAGAGAGTCTTTAAACTTATAAGATGCATGCATATGATGAAAGAAATGAGTATCAAACGAATTTCTCTTTACGGCGTTCTTGTGCTTGCCATCGGTTTTATAGTTGCCGGTACAACACTTGTAGTCCAGTTGTATACCATTGACGAAATCGAACAGGAATATAAGCTTACAGAAGATACCTATGATACGGTTGTTTTACTTAAATACTACACAGAACGGCTTCTAACAACTAACGACCTGAACGAAGAAGTCAAGATCTGGATAAAGACCCGCGACGAACTCCAGGAAAATCTTAATAACCTCCGAACGATCCAGGGAGCCCATAGCAAAGATATCAAAAATCTATGGATTGTTATTCTCAATGAGATTGAGAACATAACCGTTCAGTTAGAGGCACCGCTCTTTCAGGACAAATATACAATGCAGAAATCACTGCTCCGGCGTCTCGGTGAAGGTATCAATCGGAGTGAAGACAGTGATTTCTACATCCAGCTATCAAAATTGATCAATTCGATCGATTACCTGAAACAATACGAAAACTTCCTGATGGATGAACTATTCGAACTCCGAAAAAATCATATTGAGGCGCTTGATAAAAGGCTGACCTATACGCGGAGAGCGGCCATATATCTTCCCGCTTCCATTCTTTTGCTGACACTCTTCTTCTCGTTATTTATTTCGCGGTGGCTTGTCAGCGTTGAGTCCGATCTTATTGAAACTAAAACCGAACTAAAAAAACTCAACACGGAACTTGAAAAAGAAGTGGAAAGAAAGATCGATGAGGTTCGCACAAAGGATGAAATATTAATAATCCAGTCCAAGCAGGCTGCCCTGGGTGAGATGCTCAGCAATATCGCTCATCACTGGCGCCAGCCGCTTAATGGCCTGGGCCTTTTGATCCAGAGTCTATCCGATGCTTACGAGTTTAATGAGCTTAATGAACAATATATTGCGCAAACCGTATCCGATTCAATGGCATTACTCAATAATATGTCCGATACAATCGACGATTTCATGAACTTCTTTCAGTCCGGAGAGAATGAACTTGAAACCAATTTCAGTGTCAGGAAGACCTTTGATGACCTTAATATCCTTCTATCTTCTTCTTTGAGTGATCAAAAGATACGGATAAACGTCTCAGGCAAAGATACTATACTTCACGCGAATCTCGGACAGTTTAAACAAATAATTCTCAATATAATTAATAATGCCAGAGATGCCATCACATACCGTATCAATAACCATGAAATATACCAGGGGTTGATCAATATAAAAATTGACGGAGATGAAAATAGTATCATGATCATATTCGAAGATAACGGAGGAGGTATTCACAATGATATCCTGGAGAAAATCTTCGAACCTTACTTTACTACGAAATTCAAAAAACAGGGAACAGGACTCGGGCTTTTTATAGTCAAAACAATCGTAGAAAAAAGCCTTCAGGGAAATATCAAAGCGGAAAATATAGATAACGGGACACGCATTGCAATGGAACTTCCGTTGCACAAGACCAGATCATAGGAAGTATGAAGCTGTTCCAAAACTCTTCGGGGGAGAGGGTTTCCAGTGTTTCGATTACAGTCACCGGGTCTCGAAATCCTTTCAATTAAACTTACCCGGTTCCCGGTGCTTGAGACCGGCATTTTCGGGGTTTTCTTCAAAAGTGGTACGGCTGATAAGGATTCTTGAACCGAGTTTGCCGGCAAAAGCCTCAAGTCGGGATTCCATGTTAACTGCCGATGAAACTACCGTTCCATCTATTCTTTCGCTTTCACCCACAATTCCCGGAACCATATTCCAACTGTGAATCCCCGTTCCCTGCTGTAGAGGGGGTTCATTTCCGGTTCGCTCGTTCTCTGTTGAAATCTTCGATAGATTGGTCGATTTCAATTTGCCCGGATAAAAAGCCCGGACACCCCCGCTTCTCAGGATTCAGGATTCAGGATTCAGGATTCAGGATTCAGGATTCAGGATTCAGGATTCAGGATTCAGGATTCAGGATTCAGGATTCAGGATTCAGGATTCAGGATTCCGAATTCAGGATTCACACCAGAGGTCTGTGTACGACACGCGTGATCCGTTCAATAAGAAGATCACGTTTGATGGGCTTGGTTATAAAATCGTAAGCACCCTTTTCCACAAGATTCTTTATAAGAGGAGCTGAGTTTTCAATAGAGACGAATACAATTCGTGTTTTTGGAGTTAGCTCTCGCAGTTCAAAAAAGGCAGCATACCCATCAAGGACGGGCATGACAATATCGAGAAGGATAGCATCGACCCCTCCCGGATTTTGCTTGTACCACTCAACGAGAGCGCGGCCGTTGTCAAAGACTTCCACAACCTTGAAACTTCTCGACTCGAGGATCTGACGCATTTGCTGTGCATCGATCCTCTTGTCGTCACATATAGCTATACGGTACGGCTTGCCGTTAGGTTGTAGTCCTTCTTCCACTGCCATATCCGTTTACTCCAAAGATCCAGAATTCAATCAAACCGGGCTGCCCAGTCTATTAACAATCTCTTCTTTCATTTCGTTTGTAGAAATAACCTTATCGCCTGCTCCGGCAATATCTCCTGTTCTCGCCCCGGCTCGAATCGCTTCTCGCACTGCGTTCTCAATAGCGAGGGCTTCTTGCTCCATATCAAAAGAGAAACGAAGCATCATAGCCGCTGACAGGATCTGTGCTATCGGATTTGCCACGCCCTTTCCTGCAATATCGGGAGCCGATCCGCCTGAAGGCTCATAAAGCCCGAACTTACTTTCAGAAGAGAGAGATGCACTTGCAAGCATTCCAAGACTGCCGGCAAGAACAGAGCCTTCATCACTCAATATATCGCCGAACATGTTTCCTGCAAGGAGTACATCGAACTGCGTGGGACGTAAAATAAGCTGCATGGCAGCGTTATCTACATACATATTTTCAACTTCGACTTTTTTCTCGGCGCTTGCATTGTATTTTTTGGCAGTCTCTTCAACTACCTGACGCCAGAGTACCATTGATGTAAGAACATTTGCCTTGTCGATTGATGTCACGCGGCCCTTTCTTTTTGCGGCAGCTTCAAATGCAACCTGGGCGATTCGTTCAATCTCGTAACGATGATACACCATTGTATCAAAGGCCTTCTCATCGGGTCCTGATCCATCACGACCCTTTGGCTGCCCAAAATAGACATCTCCGGTAAGTTCACGGATTATTAAAATATCAATCCCATCACCTACAAGGTCAGCCCGCAGAGGACTGGACGCAGCCAGTTCGGGATATAGAATTACCGGTCGAAGATTTGCAAAAAGACTGAAGTGCTTGCGCAGCGGGAGCAGAGCTCCTCGTTCAGGCTGATTTTCCGGTGGGAGATGCTCCCATTTGGGACCGCCCACCGAACCGAATAGAATCGCATCACTGGATTCACAGAGCTGTAGAGTCTCTTTCGGGAGGGGAGAACCAGTTAAATCGATGGCAGCGCCCCCTACAGCCGCTTCCTCGAATATAAAATCTGATGATTTATTGCCAGGTGTCTTCTGGAGAACTTCCAGAGCCACATTCATTACTTCGGGGCCGATTCCATCACCGGCCAGTACTGCTACCCTTTTTGCCATGGTAGAACATGGCTACCCGGCCAGCCATTTTGTGTCAAATCATTCACCGCTTATTTCTGTGGAAGTATGCTTTGAGTGGTCCCAGAAAGTAATCACCCCAGCCATCCGTGTGAATATCATGCACTTTTCTGCTTGGTAGACCGGAATGACGCAGTGTAAGCTCTGTTCCACGAGGATTTTCTTTCAAAGTCCATGTCACAAGGGAGTCCAGACAGGAAGAATCCCAGTCTGCTTCACGCAGTGTATGAACGAAACGCCCAGGAAATTCAACTTCACGAACAATGCCATACATCTCACCATCCCACAATGAATAGCGGCCGTTTGGCTTTAGCTGAATTCTCGCAGGGCCACCGCCCCACTCATCAATGATTCGTGAATCGGTAAGGGCTTTGAATACCTCCTTACGAGGAGCCCGGATTACTTCGACCTGTACAATATCTTCTACCATCTCTCTGCTGTCCAATCGGGCTATCATTACAGTTCCCCTCCCACGACTTCATATGTATATGCGGATACTTACTTATAATTTCCTTCGGTTCATTTCTCCGATTCAAATAGCATTTTTACAGGGAGAAATAAAAAATGACCGGAGAGAGGTGTATATGGGATCGATACAGCACTACTTATGGCTTGGAATGGGCGGATTTATAGGCACAATCGGACGATATCTGGTATCAGAGACAATGAACCGCACAATGGGGAGCCAGTTTCCCTTAGGAACTCTGAGTGTAAACCTTGTGGGATCATTTTTTATTGGAATACTGGCCGTAGTCCTGGCGCAGCCTCTGCTCTCACACCCCAACTTTCGACTCTTCTTCATAGTGGGAATGATGGGTGGGTTTACTACATATTCGAGTTTCAGTTACGACACCTTTCGACTTCTAAAGGATGGTGATGTTGTCCGGGCATTTTTTTATGTTTTTATTACTTTCAGTATTGGACTTCTCCTTACTTTTCTCGGATTTCTTGCGGGGAATTCGATTGTGAAGAAGTTTATGGCCTGATTGAAATTTTTATATATACCTGCAATGCTGCAATAATTACATCTCAGATCCAGTAAAAATAGACAAAGGAATAGAGAAGATATTTATAATAGTCCTTGCATATAACCTCTTCCGGAGGTTTTTCATTTAATATATTTATCTTACGATGAGCATCCTCTTGCGAAATCCCATAAAAGTAATTTTCTTCATCCGTAGCTCTTATAATAACATACTTAATTGAGTCTGTAAAAAATCCAGGTGGGCCACAGTTTCTGCCTTATTATTGATCCCGGAGATTACATTGACACCACCCTCTCCGGCGATGTAAACAGCCAATCCCTTATCTCCTTTACAATCTGAAACAAACAACAGGAGAATAAAGAGAATAAGCGAAATGATTTTTTTTTCAAATTATTATTACCTTGCTACTCAATCAGTATGGATCTGACCGGCCCGGTTCAATTCCCGCTATCGGGACTCAAACCCGTTATGTAGCCATACTCCTTTAACGCGTAGCGGTCGGTCATACCTGCGATATAATCAGATACTGTGCGATGTAGGCCGTGTTGCTGGATTCGTTCCTGGACATGAGACGGCATAATTTCAGGATTGAGCACATATTCTTCGAAAAGCGTCTCAATAATCCGGCTGCCGCGACGGGACATCTTCATAACAGCAGGATTGCGATATAATTCACGATAAAGAAACTGCTGCATCTTTTTCAGCCGTTCTTTCATGGCGGGAGTATTGTTCACCGGGAAATGATCAGACGGGATATCCAGTACATCCTGAAAGGTTTCAGGTTTTAATGTTTCAATCCCTGCTTGCGTATTCTCTATGAGATCACTTACACTGTCATTGATCAAGCGGCGAATCACAAAACGGATACGATGGGGTTTCCTCACCCCGGTAAACGAACTTCCCAGCTCCTCTTCCGTTTTATTGTATGCATCGGCCCAGATATCAAGCTCGAAAAGATCTTCCATTTTTAGATATCCCGAATCAAGACCGTCTTCCAGATCATGGTGGAGGTAGGCGATACGATCACAGGCATCCACAATACCCGCTTCAAGCGATGGTCCTTCTTTTGCCCTCTCGTCGCACAACTCCTCAAGGACCGGAATATTGCATTGAGAACAACCGTGTTTCATCATCCCCTTCAGAGCGGCTTTTGTTAGGTTAATGCCACGAAAATCCATATAACGCGTTTCCAGCAGACTGACAATACGAAGACTCTGGCAATTGTGTTCGAAACCCCCATGGGATTCCATAAGTCTGTTGAGTGCATACTCACCGGCATGTCCGAAAGGTGTATGCCCCAGGTCATGAGCCAGCGCCACACTTTCAGCAAAGTCACGATTCAGGCGAAGAGCGGAGGCGACAGTCCTTGCTATCTGACCAACCTCAATGCTGTGTGTAAGACGAGTCCTGTAGTTATCACCTTCCGAGTTGATAAAGACCTGTGTTTTATATCCCAGACGACGAAAGGCCTTGGAATGGATAACCCTGTCCCGATCTCGCTGAAAGCTGGTTCGATAGTCGTCGCCTTTTTCCGGATAATTTCGACCGCCGCTGTATTTATGCAGCAGAGCATAAGGAGCCAGATACTGGTCCTGTTCATCTTCGTAATTCACATTGTCATTATGATCAGAAGCACAATGAATTCCAGCAAAAAATGATTGCTACGATCACTCTTTCAGAAACACAGTTATTCTTATGAAATATCTATCCCTCCTTGCTTCTGCTATTATTCTTATTCTTTCGGCATGTGTAACCGACACTCAAACGGAAAAGTCAGTCACAAATAATAAATTGAGATCGGTGGGTACTGTCACTTTTTTCAAGGATATACCGGCCAGCTGTAACACAACCAGGGGACTCACTCAAAAGAAAGTTCAAGCCGGTAGATCACATAGAGAACTTGAAAAACACTACGGTCTTACATTTCATATATGGTTCCAGGATGGAATCAGCCCCGAGCTTTTCGGAACAATGTATTATCAAAACCGGACCGAAAACAAATACTGCATGGCGCTCCCCGATGGAAGTTTCGCTGTATTTTCCGATTCCCGAGTCGGAGAGAGACCGAACCTCTCACATGAAGTATGCTACCCCATCAAAGATTGCCGCAACAATCCGGGCTTCCTCTCAGCCGGATCGTGAATTTGATTTATACACTAAACAGTCACTTCAGCAAACAGGAATCCTTATGAAGATATCAGCATTTTTGATTTTTTTTGGCCTGGCATTTACAATCTACGGATCAATAAACCTTTACATCTTCATTAGAGGATGGCAGGCATTGCCGAAAGGCTCCTTCCTTCGCATTATTTATTCTGTCTTATTTCTCTACCTCTCTCTTTCGTATATTGTCGGGCGAGTTGTGGAGCGATTTCAGGTTTGCCCCATCAGTGATATCTGTATCTGGACCGGATCTTTCTGGCTTGGCTTCATTCTCTATTTTGCACTCGCTTTAATTGCCCTGGATTTGATCAGATTTTCCGATCGCTTATTTCACTTTCTTCCCAATATTCTAACTGTAAATTATGTTCAAACGAAATTGATTGTTTTCTTCTCCGTCCTGGTTTTTACGGCGGGAGTTGTCGCCACTGGATATTACAACGCCATACACCCTGTATGGAGAGAACTCACCATAGAAATCCCCAAAAAGGCCGGATCCCTCTCGAAGCTTGATATCGTCATGGCTTCGGATATTCACCTCGGGACTTTAATAAAAAATTCACGGCTACGCCGCCTTGTCTCCGAAATCAATGACAGAAATCCTGATATTGTCCTGTTTGCTGGCGATATAATCGACGAAGACCTTCGCCCGGTAATGGAAAATGACCTCGGCGATGATCTGAATAAAGTTCGGTCAAAATATGGAAGTTATGCAGTTAACGGGAACCATGAATTTATTGGAGGAGTGGACGCTGCTGATAGATACCTTTCCATGCACGGAGTCAATATACTTCGCGATCAAGTAACTCTTATAGACAATGCCTTTTACATTGTTGGACGTGAAGACAGGTCCGTGGATCGTTTTTCGGACAGACACAGAATGGATCTTTCCGAAATAATGAAAGATATTGATCTTTCGAAACCTGTAATTATGATGGATCATCAGCCATTTCTTCTGAAAGAAGTTGTCGACGCGAAAGTGGATCTTCAACTTTCCGGACATACACATCATGGTCAGATGTGGCCTTTCAATTATATAACGAATATGATTTTCCAGATTCCTTATGGCTACGGGAAAATTGAGAATACATCATTCTATGTGTCCAACGGCTTTGGAACATGGGGTCCTCCCATTCGCACGGGAAATCGTCCGGAAATCGTATTCATTCATCTAAAATTTCTAAACTAAACCGAATGATTTTACACAGGGGCTGGCAGATAACTGCTGAACATTTAATAGAAAGGAACCGGAAGGGTTCCCTGCAATTATCTTACAGATTCTTTGCTTAAAAAGACAGTGCGGATGACTGCAATCGCTCTCCCTTTAACCATGCACGAATCACCGGAATATAGACCTCTATATACGCTTTCTCATTTACATGTTTTAGATCACCCAGCCCGTACTCCGGACGAATATATCCATCCTGATCGACGAGATAGTGCCTTGTGGGAATAAACTCAACTCCATCCCAGCTCTCAATCGCTCGATTTAACAGGTAATTCTTATAGTTTATATTAGCCTGTTCGCTTAGCAGCTCCCGTGCAACGGAATCCGGAATCAACGGATTATCCAATGGATCACCCAGAGGATTTATCTCCAGCCACCCGATTCTTGTCTCCGGTGGAAGCAGCTTTCTCAATAGCAATACAATATCTTTGATCTCTTCAAATACTTGCTCAATGGAACGGCCGGCTATAATATCGTTTGCACCAATATGTATTACAACAAAGTCGGGTTTTGTATTGACGACAGTCAGAAGCCTGGTTTTCAGGTGCCATGCCTCTTCTCCGGCAATACCTGAAACATACCACCCCTCCATTTCAAAATAATACTCTCCCAGGTGTATAATGGAATCGCCTGTAAGGTGAACCGGTGAGCGGGAATAAAAGGACTCAAAATACCGAAACTCTGTTACCAGGTCACCCCACATATCCTCAATGGATACATCGGAGGGGATACATCCCCAGCTGCCAATGAGTAGCAATGCTGCGACGATTAGCCTTCTCATGACCTATTGGACTACAAATTACTCATTGCTTCTCGTGAAATCATCCGGATTTCACCGGTGAATTCTCCCGGGAACTTACTATCCAGATACATCAATATATCATTCTCATGCAGTAATTTATGTAAACAGTATTACAA